>JANMSZ010000121.1:0-1669 GCA_031389925.1 Hyphomicrobiales bacterium
CCGCACCGGCGGCGTGTCGCAGGGCGTCTACGCCACGCTCAACGGCGGCGTCGGCTCCGACGACGCGCCCGACAGCGTCGCCGAAAACCGCGCCCGCATGGCGCGCGCGCTGGGCGTCGCCGCCGACCGGCTGATCACGCCCTACCAGATCCATTCGCCCGAGGTCGCGACTGTCGATGCGCCCTGGATGCCGGACAACCGTCCGCGCGCCGATGCGCTGGTCACCCGCACACCGGCGCTGGCGATCGGCGTGTCCACCGCCGACTGCGGACCGCTGTTGTTTGCCGACGCCGAGGCGCGCGTGATCGGCGCCGCGCACGCCGGCTGGCGCGGCGCCTTTACCGGCGTCATCGAGAGCACAGTTGCCGCCATGGAAAAGCTCGGCGCCGACCGCGGCCGCATTGCCGTCGCGCTCGGCCCGGTGATCAGCCAGCCGAACTACGAGGTCGGGGCGGAATTCGTCGAGCGGTTTGTTGCCGCAGATGCCGGCAATGCCCGGTTTTTCGCCGCCTCCGACCGGCCCGGCCACGCCATGTTCGACCTCAACGGCTATATCGCGGCCCGCGTCGAGCGCGCCGGCATTCGGCAGTTCGAGGACCTCAGGCTGTGCACCTATGCCGATCCGGACCGGTTCTACAGCTTCCGGCGCACCACCCATTTGTCCGAGCCGGACTATGGCCGGCATATCAACGCCATCACGCTGGCGGCGTAGGTCCGGACCGGGCCTTTAATTCCTAATGCCCGCATTCATCCTGATCAAAAAAGCTTCGGGACAAAGCATTAGGGTCATATTGCCGCGCCCGGTACGCCTTGTTATGACCACGCCGCTTAAGCGCGCCGCGCATGATCCCGAAAAGCATGTCCTCGACCCCGATCGGGGATGGGTACCGGTTTTCGGAAAAGATCATGCGCCAAGGCAGATTTGCGTAAATGTGAGGATCTTGGAATGTCGAAGAACGGGTCGATCAAGCTCGTCGCCGGCAATTCCAACCCTGTCCTGGCGCAGCAGATCGCCGAATACCTCAAGATCACCCTCACCAAGGCCGTGGTGAAGCGCTTCGCCGACCTGGAGATCTTCGTCGAAATCCAGGAAAACGTGCGCGGTTCGGACGTGTTCGTGCTGCAGTCGACGTCGTTTCCGGCCAACGACCACTTGATGGAATTGCTGATCATCATCGACGCGCTGCGCCGCTCGTCGGCGCGCCGCATCACCGCGGTGATCCCCTATTTCGGCTACGCCCGGCAGGACCGCAAACCCGGTCCGCGCACGCCGATCTCGGCCAAGCTCGTCGCCAATTTGATTACCCGCGCCGGCGCGGACCGCGTCATGACGCTCGATCTGCACGCCGGGCAGATCCAGGGCTTCTTCGATATTCCGACCGACAATCTCTACGCCTCGCCCGTGATGGTGCGCGACATCCGCGAACGGTTCGACCTCAACAAGCTGATGGTGGTGTCGCCGGACGTCGGCGGCGTGGTGCGCGCGCGCGGTCTCGCCAAGCGCATCAACGCGCCGCTCGCCATCATCGACAAACGCCGCGAGCGCGCGGGCGAGTCCGAGGTCATGAATATCATCGGCGACGTGTCGGGGCGTACCTGTATCCTGATCGACGACATTGTCGATTCCGCCGGCACGCTGTGCAACGCGGCCGATGCGCTGATGAACAAG
>JANMSZ010000124.1:0-11499 GCA_031389925.1 Hyphomicrobiales bacterium
CGCGGTGAGCGCGACCACGAGCGCCAAAGGCAGCGTCGCGCCGACAATGCCGAAAAAGCCGGCGCCGCCGAGCAGAACGATGAAGCTGGCGAACACCTTGAGCGTGATGTGGCCGGCCAGCATGTTGGCGAACAGACGCACCGAGTGCGAGATCGGGCGCGACAGGAACGACAGCACCTCGATGAACACGATCAGCGGCAGGATGTAAATCGGGATGCCCTTGGGCACGAACAGATTGAAGAAGTGCAGGCCGTTCTTCCAGAAACCATAGACCAGCACAGTCAGGAACACCGATAGCGACAGCGTCGCCGTGATGACGATGTGGGTGGTGACGGTGAAGGTATAGGGGATCAGCCCGATCAGGTTTATCGCCAGGATGAACGTGAAAAGCGTGAACACGAAGGGGAAGAACTTCATGCCTTCGGCGCCCGCGGAACTGCGTAGCGTCGTGGCGACAAATTCGTATGTCAGCTCCGCGGCCGATTGCAGGCGCCCGGGAACCACAGCGCGCTTGGCGGTGCCGCCGACCAGAAAGAGGGTGATGACCACCACGGACAGGGCCATGTAGGCCGCCGAATTGGTGAAGTTGATCTGGGTGGCACCGATCTTGACGACCGGGAAGAGGTCGACGATCTGGAATTGATGGATTGGATCGCTAGCCATAATCGTCGTGCGCTCTAGTCGGTCAGATTATTATTACGAACGACGCCCGCCGCCCGCATTACATTCAGCACGCCCGCTGCGAAGCCGAGCAGCAGAAACACAATCATTCCCCACGGCGAGATACCCAGCCAGCGATCGAGCAGCCAGCCGATAATCGCGCCCACCAGCACACCTGCTACCAGTTCGGTGGAAAGCCGGAAACCGCGGGCCATCGCCGAGTGATCGGTAGTCTGACGAGGCCCGGCGACATCTTCGGAAGGCCGGCTCGTGGTCTTGAGCCGGTCGCCGAGACTTCGGAGCCTCGCGGAGAGAGCAGCTTCGTCGTCCGGTGGTCCTTTGCGATCACCTTTGTCGCCGCGCGTGTCAGCCATGTTTCGACCCGCGAGGTTTAAAGGCTCCGCTTCGTTCCGCCGCCCTAAAAGCCGCGCGGACCATACTGACCGGGTATACCTGAGTCAAGGAACCGGTGACCGGGGGTAAGTGTTTGATAACAGGCGTAAAACCTGGAATTCCGCCGAGTTGTGAACGGCCGATTGCGTGCACTGCGGCATGGCCGTCAACAGGCAAGCGTCAACGGCGGTTCAGCGGGCCTTGAGCCGGTGCTAGGCTAAGCCACGCCCGGCGCTGGAATGGGAGAATCGTATGCGGAAAACGAGCCTCGCGATCGCTGCAATTCTGGCCTCGGCAGCAATCGCTGCCGCTGCGGAGCCGCAGGTCGCGGGCCAGACGTCCGAGCAGGCCGCTCCGCCGGCGCGCTACACCTTCAACCGCGTCGATGACGGCTTCCTCCGCCTCGATAACGTCACCGGCAATGTCGCTTATTGCGGCCCGACCAGCGCCGGCTGGGCCTGCCAGATGGTGCCCGAAGATCGCGCCGCGCTCGAGAAGGAAATCGCGCGGCTGCAGGACGAAGTCGCCAGCCTCAAAAAGGAGGCCGCAGCCTTGCGCGACCCGCCGTCGCCCCGCCCGTCGGCCGATTTGACGCCGCCTTCGGCCCAGAGCGACGAGGCCGCCAAATTGCGCGCCGATATCGAGCGCGCCAAGGTCGCCGTCGAGAACGCCTGGCGCCGGCTGGTCGACATGATTTCGAATTTCCAGAAAGACGTGCTGCGGAAAGGCTGAGCCCCGTCATTGCATGGCCGGAAAACTTTCTCCGATCACCGAAGTCACGCCACAACTGATCGCGACCGCGACACTGCGCGTCGAAACGCCGGGCGCGGGCTTCACTGAAATCACCGCGGACGCCAAAGCCTTCATCGCGCAAGCTTATGCGGGCGAGGGCATGTTGCTGGTCTATCTGCGGCACACCTCGGCGTCGCTCACCATCCAGGAAAATGCCGATCCCGACGTGCAGACCGATCTGGTCACCGCGCTGGATCGTCTGGCGCCGGAACACGCGCCCTGGGTTCACGATGTCGAAGGACCCGACGACATGCCGGCGCATGTCAAAGCCATGCTCAACGGCGTGTCGCTGCACATTCCGGTCACCGGCGGCAAACTTGCGCTCGGCACCTGGCAGGGAATTTATCTGGTCGAGCACCGCCGCAAGCCGCATAGCCGCGACGTGATTTTCCAGTTTATCGGCAGCAAGCGCGCATGATCCCGAAAAGCATGTCCTCGACTTGATCGGGGATGGGATCCGGTTTTCGGACAAGATCATGCGTCATGAAAAAGTGCGTCAGTAGCCGAGCAGCGCCGCGATCAGTGCGATCACCCACATGGTGATGGCAATCGTCGAGGTCCACAGCGCGAAGGTGAGATAGGTGTCGCGCAGCACGGTGGAGGTCGCCCATTGTGCGGAGCCTTCGGCCGGGCGGAAATCCTTCGGCAGATAAAGCCACATCTCGGTGTGGCGGTAGTTCTTCGTCAGCGCCTCGCGCGCCTTGTAGATTAGGATCAAGGCCATGGCTGTCGTCAACGTGCCACCGGCCTGAAAGGCAAGGCGCGGCTCAAACGACATGCCGATCATCACGCAAAAGATCGCCAGCGAGCCGAAAAGGCAAGCCCGCAAGATCGTCTCGTACGCGATCTTACGCATCTCCTCCATGCCGCCCCCGGAGATCCCGAACCGATTAGACAATATTAACGCAAATCGACCGCGCAAAGCAGTCACGAAACAGTGTCAAAGCCCGCCGCTCGGCATGGTCGCGGCCAGCACCAAGGCGGACGCGTAAAGGATGCTGGCGATGCCGGAAGCGGTCTTGGAAAATTGCAGCAACAGCTCTCGCAATTGCGCGCGGGCGATACGCCGTCCGTGCTCGCCCGCAGGCTTTTCATCGGGCCGCAACGAGCGCCAGGCCTCGCTGTGCAGGAAGCGTTCTTCGGTGAGTAAATAAACGCGGAGCAAAAGACCGAGCGAAAAAATCAGCGCCACGGTCGCGCCGATGGTGAAGGAAAGCGGCGGCTCGAAACTGAACGCCACCATCAGTGTTGCGGCGGCCAGCGCGACAAAGCTCGAGTCGCGCGCCACGGTAAAGAACGCGAACTGCCTGAACGGGTTCATGCGGTCTCCCTTCGGACCAGCCCGCCCCCCAAGCTAAAAATGCAAATGCCGTGCCAGCCCCCTGGCACCGCAAGTTCGATTCACCCAACCCCGTGCCGGCCAACAGGTTCCAGCGGGAAGGGCGTTACAGACCGAATTGGAAGAAATTACCGATCGCCGGCAGCGTCAGTATCGCGGTACCTGCGAGCCAGATCCACAGCGACGCGACGGTCGAATCGTCCTTGACGCCGATGTAACGCTCGTAGAGCGCGGCCGGAATGCCGGCGAGGATGATGGTCGCCGTCGACAGCATCAATGAGGCGAAATAAGCGATCAGGCTCGTGCTGCCGAACAGCGGTTCGGCCATGAGCTGGATCGAATAGCCGAAGGCCACGATGTACATGGGATGAAAAAACGGAATGCCGTTGATCATCCCGAAGAATGCGATGGCGATGTAATAGAAATTCCGGTTCATGGCGATGCTCCGACCGTCGGAGCGAGGCCAAGAAGACTGAAGACAATGAACAGCACAAGGCGAAGCCAAAAAAGCCAGACGAACGCGAACAGCCAGACGACGACCGGCGGGCAGGCTATCGGCGTGACGGCGGCGACAACGCGAGCAACCGGATCGGTGATCCGGCAAAAGAATCTCCAGATGTAGTTCGGCGAGTCGGGAGCGACCATCAGCCCGAGAAGCACGCGCGCGAGCATGGTGTACATCAGCACGGCCAGAACGAAGTTCGGCAGTTGGACGTACCAGTAGCTGATAAGCGATTGGCTATTCACGAAAAGTTCGGTCTCCGGCGAGTTGCGGCATGCTAACGGATCGCACGCCTCCCTCCTACAAAAAAAGCGGGGCCCCGCAGGACCCCGCTCTCTTGGTGTGTCGCGTGTGAACGACGGTCAGGATTTTTCCTCGAGCACCGTCCGGCCGCGCGGTTTGCGGATTTCGTCGACGTAGGCTTGCATTTCCGCCGACGGTTCCTTGCCCATGAGGCTCACAACATAGATCACCAGGAAGCCGAGCGGCATTCCGAGCAATCCGCAGTTGATGTTGTTGAGGTTGAACCAGCCGACCTTGTTCGCCAACGGATGGGCGAGGGTCGGGAAGCTCTCCATGGCATTCGGCAACGCCATCGCTTTGGCGATGTCGACCAGCGGCGCGCCGCTAACCGGGTTGAGCAACGAGCTCATGCCGGCGAACTTCACACCGAAGCCGGGGAAGTAGCGGGTTGTCACCAGGTAGAACAGGCAGAGCCCGAAGCCGGCCAGCATGCCGGCAATCGCGCCCGCCGCCGTGGTCCGCTTCCACCAGACGCCCATGATGAGCGCCGGGAAGTTGCCGGCCATAGCCAGCGAGAACGCCCAGCCGACCATGGCCAGGATGTCGCCCGGTTTGGTCGCCGCCGTCGCCGCCGACGCCACAGCCACGAAGAACAAGAGGACGCGCGCCACGGTGAGCCGGCGGATCGTCGGCGCAGATGGATCGATCATCTTGTAGTAGACGTCGTGTGACAGCGCGTTGGCGATCGCGAGCAACAGGCCGTCGGCGGTCGAGAGCGCCGCTGCCAGTCCGCCCGCGGCCACCAGGCCCGAGATCACGTAGGGAAGGCCCGCGATTTCCGGCGTGGAGAGCACGATCACGTCCGGATTGATCACGAAGTCCTGCAAGCGGACAACGCCTGTGTGACCCGCAATCGCCTTACAGGCAGCGACAACGGCGTCGATGCTCGCTGCGTTCTTGCCGCAGATCTGGATCAGCCCGAGTTCGCCCCAGGTGAACAGCCACGGTTTCAGCGCAGTGACGTTCGCCCCGATGATGTTCGTATACACTTCCAGCTTCGAGAACGCCGCATAGGCCGGCGCCGAGAAGTACAGGAGGAAGATGAACAGCAACGACCAGGCGACCGACTGACGCGCCTCACGCACCGACGGGGTGGTGAAGTAGCGCATCAGGATGTGCGGCAGCGAAGCGGTGCCGACCATCATGCAGAAGATGATGCCGAAGAAGTTCAGCGGGCTGTAGTTAATGAACGGTGCGATGTGCGGTTTGAGATTGGCCGCCGTCGCCAGACCGCTTGCCAGCATTGCACCCTCGCGCGCGGTGATTTCCGCGATCGCGGTGCCGTAGGTCAGTTCCGGGATCGGAATCCCGTAACGCTTGGTGGACAGGATGATGATCGGCGTCAAATAGGCGATAATCAGCACGATGTACTGGGCGATCTGCGTCCAGGTCACCGCCCGCATGCCGCCGAGCATCGCACACAGCAGAATGCCGACCAGGCCGGCGAACACCGCGACCTCGAAGTTCATTCCTAAGAAGCGCGAGGCGATCAGGCCGGTGCCGTAAATCTGCGCAGTCACGTAAGTGAACGAGCAGGCGACCAGCACGACCACGGCGATGGCACGGGCGAAGTTGCCGCCGAACCGGAACGCCATGAAGTCCGGCACGGTATAGGCACCGAACTTGCGCAGATACGGCCCGATCAGGATCGACACCAGCACGAAGCCGCCGGTCCAGCCGAGCACCCAGGCGAGGCCGTCATAGCCGAACAGGAACAAGGTGCCCGCCATGCCGACGAAAGACGCCGCCGACATCCAGTCGGCGCCGGTCGCCATACCGTTGTAGAAGGCCGGAACGCGCCGGCCGGCGACATAGTATTCCGATAGTTGCGCCGTCCGCGTCGCGACGCCGATGATGGCGTAGACCGCCAGCGTGAAGAACACGAACAGATAGCCGAGAACCTTGTTCGGTACGCCCACCTGTTCGAGGATTGCGAGGAAGACTACGAAGGCAAGAAAGCCGCCCGCGTAGAGGCCATACATCCGGCCAAGTTGCTTATAAAAGGCGTCTGCGCCTGTTGTTTCTGTTGACATGTTTTCCCCCTCAATCGTCTTCGGCCATGCCGAACTCGCGGTCGATCTTGTCTTGCTGCTTAGCGAACATGAACAGCATGACCACGAACGCGATCAGCGAACCCTGCGCGGCCATATAGAAGCCGAGAGGGAAACCAAGAACTGGAATGGTAATGTTGTTCAGCGGAACAACGAAGAAGTGGACGACGTAACCGAAGAAAAACCAAGCGCCGAGATGCTTGAACATCAGGTTGCTGGTTCGCCGCCAGTGTTCGTCGGTGTTAGCTTGGGCAGATTCAGTGGATGGAGTCATGGGCGCAGCCCCTCCCTCAAGACACCGTCCGCGTTGTTGCGGATCGGATGTGGATGTATGAGGGGCGCTTAAGACGAACTGTTGCGGCCCCCCCGATTTGCCGCCGCATATCCGCTTCTTGCCGGCGGATTTATTCGTTAAGCTATCACTGACAGTTACATAGCGATTATACTACTTTCGACGGATAGTGCTGACTCTACTGCTTGATTTGATTGATGATTTTTCGTTTATTCCTCTCGCAACCGCGAGAGGAATTTAACCAGCAGCAATCGCGGAAAGAATCATCATGGGGTTTTTCGATTACTTTCGCCGCCGGCAACCGATCCGGGACGCTCACTCGCTCGCCGATTTCATCGATCGCTATGCGGCTTTTCTGATTCAAAAAGCGATCTACGAATATTCGCGCGCGCGCGCCGGGCACTATTCCAAGGTGCTGTTCAAGGAGCCGGAGTTTCACAGAGCGGTCGAGCTGTCGCGATGGCGCTCATTCCCGCTCGGGCTCGCGATGGTGGCGGAAGTCGCCGAAGGAGTCTTGCGCTCGGCTCCCGGCGGCGATACGCGCCGTGAATTCGATGCGCTGATTGCGATCGTGCTGTCGGTGTTCGACCGCTATCCGGTCCCCGAGGCGCTCGGCAAGGAAGACTGGCTGGCGTTGCGGGCCGATCTGGAGCGCCGCCTGCGGTTGATCAATCTGCATCCGGTCAAGCGCGCGCTCGACATCCCGGAGCCCTATGCCCAACTCTACTTTGACCTGATGCCGATCCACGAAAAGCTGCGCGGCCGCGACTTTGAAACCACGCATAATTATCTGAAGGTCACCTTGTGCAATATCCATGACGAATTGACCAAGCGTCTGGATGTGCCGGCGTTGCGGGCGCAGCCGGAATTCGACGCCCTGGCTGCGACCTAAGTATCTGATAAATAATAACTATTCAGGCGGTCGCGCCGCCGGGCCTGCTCGCTGGCGCGCGCGAAAGACTTGCGCCGGGAGCGGGGCGGGTGGAACATTGGCGGCGAGCGCATCCGGCGCATAGATTAAGTGCCGGGTGGCAAAGAAAGTTTTGAGAATTGGCGCAGCCTGAACAGTACCGCCTGGTAATTGCCGACGACCACCCGCTGTTTCGCGGTGCCTTGCGCGAGTCGATTTCCGGCCTGCTGGAGCAGATGGAAATTGCCGAAGCCGGCACCTTCGACGAGGTTGTCGAACTGCTCGAGCGGGGCGGCAGCGACGTCGATTTGATTCTGTTGGATCTGGCGATGCCCGGCGTGCGCGGCTTTTCCGGCCTGATGTATATGCGCGCGCAATTCCCCAGCGTGCCGGTGATCGTGGTCTCGGCCAATGACGACCCCGCCACCATCCGCCGCTGCATGGGCTTCGGCGCGTCCGGCTTCATCCCCAAGACGCTCGGCGTCGACGACATGCGCGCGGCGATCTCGGCGATCTTGGGCGGCGGCGTCTGGACGCCGCCCGACGTCGAACTTGGCACTGGCGCCGATGCCGAGACGGCCGAGTTGATGGCGCGGATGGCGACGCTGACGCCACAGCAGGTGCGCGTGCTGATGATGCTGTCGGAGGGCCTGCTCAACAAGCAGATCGCGTATCAACTCAGCGTCTCCGAGGCGACGGTGAAGGCGCACGTCTCGGCTATTCTGCAAAAGCTTGGGGTCGAAAGCCGCACCCAGGCGGTGATCGCGGCGTCCAAGATCGAAGCCGGCCATTTCCCGCAGAGCACCAGCACACCCAACTAGCTGCGAGGTTACTCCGCCGCGGCCACCCGCAGCACGCGCCATTGCGCGAGCAGCGCGCGCAGCGCCGCCGGCTTGATCGGCTTGTTGAGAATCTGAACGCCTTCGGCGCGGGCCTGTTCGCGCACCGCCGGCGAGCGGTCGGCGGTGATCAGGATCGCGGGCAGTTCGCCGTAGCGCTTGCGCAGCGCGACGATCGCGTCGATGCCGTTGCCGTGGTCGAGATGATAGTCGATCAGCAGCCCGTTCGGCGGGTTCGGGCTTTCCGCAATCGCCGCCAGGGCGGCGGACAAATCCGGCGCCTTGATCACCGCGCAGCCCCAGCCCTGCAGCAGCGTCGCCATGCCGTCGAGCACCGAAGGCTCGTTGTCGATGCAGAGCGCCGTGGTGCCGGCGAGCTGGCCGGGATCGACGCGGGTGTCGTCGCGCGCCGGCAGTTCGACCGGCACGGCGTTCGAGCGCGGCACCGTGACCGCGAAATGCGAGCCGCCGCTGTCCACCGAATGCAACTGAACCGCATAGTCGAGCACGCGCGCCACGCGTTCCACGATGGACAGGCCGAGGCCGACGCCGCGCGCGATGCGGGCGCCCTGTTCGAGACGGTGGAATTCGACGAACACGTCGCGGCGCTTGGATTCCGGAATGCCGACGCCGGTGTCGTAGACATCGATGCGCAATTCATCGCCACGTCGCCTGCAGCCGATCAGCACGCGGCCGCTCGGGGTGTATTTGATGGCGTTGGACACCAGATTTTGCACCAGCCGGCGCAGCAGCCGGCGGTCCGAGCGCACCACCAGCGAACACGGTTCGTATTTGAGTTCGATGCCTTTGGCGGCGGCCAGCGGCGCGAATTCCAGTTCGATCTGGCGCATTAATTCGTCGATGCGGAAGCTGGCGAATTCCGGGCGCATCACGCCGGTGTCGAGCCGCGACATGTCGAGCAGCGCGCCGAAGATTTCCTCGACCGCCTCCAGCGAGGCGTCGATATTGCCGACCAGGCGGCGGTCGTCGCCGCCGCCGCGCTCGATCAGGCTGGTGACGTAGAGCCGCGCCGCGTTGAGCGGCTGTAGAATGTCGTGGCTCGCGGCCGCCAGGAACTTGGTCTTGGAGACGTTGGCTTCGTCGGCCTCGGCTTTGGCGCGCGCCAGCGCCACATTGAGTAGCGTCAATTCCTCGGTGCGTTCGCGCACGCGCCGCTCCAGCGTCTCGTTGGACCGCTCCAAAGCTTCGGCGGCTTCGACGCTCGGCGTGATGTCGGTGAAGGTGGTGACGAAGCCGCCGTCCGGCATGCGGTTGGCGCGCACCTCGATCACCATGCCCTCGGCGAAACGTTCGAGGAACGGTTCGCTGCCGGAAACGTAGCGTTCCAGTTGCGCCTGCACCATCGCGCCGAGGCGGTCGGGATCGACATTGGCGCGCTTGCCGTTGAAGCGCAGGATTTCGGCGAGTTCGCAGCCGGAGCGGATCAGGCTCGGCGGCAGATCCAGAATTTCGCCGAACTGCCGGTTCCAGCAGATCAACTGCAGGTCCTTGTCGAACACCGCTATGCCTTGGCGCACGTGGTCGAGCGCGGTCTGCAGAATTTCGCGATTGTATTGGATCGCGGCGTTGGCGTCGTCGAGCAGCTTCAAGGCCGCCTTGGTCGAAACCGTGCGCTTGCGCAACAGCAGCGACAGCACCAGCCGCGACGACGCGCCGCCGATCGCCGAGGCGAGAATGTGCTCGGCATGGCGCACCAGCCGGAAATCGGCCTCGTCCTTGGGCTCGAGGCTGATGCGGTGCGTGCCGGCAAATGCCTCAAGCGCGCTGCGGGTGCGTTCCTCGCCAAGATAGCGGGCGACTGTGGTGGTGAGTTCGTCCACCGTCACCGACGAACGCCACAGCCGGAAGCTCGGCGCGATCGGCGTCAGGTCCGGCGGCACGAAAGTGTTGGCTTGCAGCCGTTCGATATCGGTCGGCTCGCGGCGCAAGGAGAACCCGACATAGGCCACGACGTTGATGCCGAGGCTCCAGACCACGCCATGCACCAGCGGCGACAGATCCAGCCCGAACAGATGCTGCGGCCGCAACGACGCGATGCCCCACGGCCCTTCGGTCAAGATGTGCTGGCCGATATAGCCGATGTCGGCGAAGCTCGGCAGCAGCAGCGTATAGGCCCAGATCGCGATGCCGGCGCTCATGCCGGCGATGGCGCCGGCGGCTGTGGCGCGACGCCAAAACAAGCCACCGAAAAAGGCCGGCGCCAGTTGCGCCACGGCGGCGAAGGACAAGAGGCCGATCGAGGCGAGCTGGGCGTCGCCGGCCGAGCGGTAATACATATAGGCCAGCAGCAGAATGGCGAAGATCGCCACCCGCCGCACCGTGAGCAGCAGCGAGCCGACGTTCTCGCGGCCGGCGATGACGCCGCGCCGTTTCAGCACCAGCGGCATGATCAAATCGTTCGACACCATGATCGACAGCGCGACCGATTCCACGATCACCATCGCGGTCGCAGCCGACAGGCCGCCGACGAAAGCGGCGATGGTGAGGATGTAGGAGCCGGTCTGCAGCGGCAGCGCCAGCACGAACATGTCGCTGTCGACCGACGCGGGCGGGAAGGTCAGCAGGCCGGCCAGCGCGATCGGAATGACGAAGAGATTGATCAGCACCAGATAGATCGGAAACATCCAGGCCGCGCGCTTGATCTCGCCTTCATTGTTGTTCTCGACCACGGCGACGTGGAATTGCCGCGGCAGCAGGATGATCGCCATGAACGACAGCAAGGTGGTCGCGATCAGGATGTCGAAGGGCGGCTCGCGGGTGAACAGTGCGGCAGTCTGCGTGCTTTGCCGTGCCGCCTCGAACAACGCGCCGGGGCCGCCGAACATCCAGAATGTCACGAAGATGCCGACCGCGAGGAAGGCAAACAGCTTGACGATCGACTCGGCGGCGATCGCCAGCATCAGTCCGTCTTGATGCTCGGTGGCGTCGATGTGGCGGGTGCCGAACAGCACGGCGAAGGTCGCCATCGACAGCGCGACGAACAGCGCGATGTCGCCGACGACCGGCCGCGAAACGTCGGCCACTGCCGTGATGTGCGCGAGGATGGTTTCGAGCGATGACGACACCGCTTTGAGCTGCAGCGCGATGTAGGGAACGGTGCCGACGATGGCGATCAGCGCCACGGTGGCCGCCACCGCCTGGCCCTTGCCGTAGCGCGCGGCGATGAAGTCGGCGATCGACGTGCTGTTCTGGGCTTTCGCCAGCCGTACGATGCGCAGCAGCAGCGGCGAGAACAGCCCGATCATCAGACACGGGCCGATATAGATCGTCAGGAATTCGTAGCCGGTGCGCGAGGCAGAGCCGACCGAGCCGAAGAAGGTCCACGACGTGCAATAGATTGCCAGCGACAGCGGATAGATCAGGGGGCGCAGGCGGCTGCTGCGGCCGGTTTCCTTGC
>JANMSZ010000173.1:0-10318 GCA_031389925.1 Hyphomicrobiales bacterium
ATCGGCGCGGCATCGGCCGTGCGCTGCTTGCCGCCTTGATCGACGCCACCGCGGCGCGCGGCTTCCGGCAAATGATCGCGGTCATCGGAGACTCGACCAAGCAGGCGGCGTCGGTCGGCCTGCACGAGGCGGCCGGTTTTCGGCATGTTGGTGTTTTGGAAGACGTCGGCTTCAAGCACGGCCGCTGGCTCGACAGCGTACTGATGCAACTAGCGCTGGGCGATGGCGGGAAGACGAAGCCTTAGTTTAAAGACGCGTGATCTAATCCGAAAACCGGTTCCCACTTTTCGGGATCACGCGCTAATTCGCCACCACCGACAGCGACACGTCGATCGAGCGCAACACGCGGTCGAGCTCGTGGCCGCGGCGCACGATCAAACCGGTCGCCGAGATGACGCTGTAGGCGCCCTGCTTGCGCGCCAGCTTCGGATCTTTTTCGATGCGATAGAGCGGGACTTCCGAACTGCGGCGGAACACCGAGAACACCGCGCGGTCTTTCAAAAAATCGATGGCGTAATCGCGCCACTCGCCGGCGGCGACCTTGCGGCCATACAAATCGAAAATGCGGTTGAGTTCGCGGCGGCTGAAGGTGACTTGATTCGGGACCTGCATGGAGGCGGTGCCGCTGCGCGCCGGGGATCCGCCCCCGAAAGACTGGCTTGGATCGACATCGCCGGAACCGATCGTCATGCGGCGCCTCCTTTTCTGACCTAAGGATGATCGCGCCGAGGCCCGCCCGCCGCAAGGACTTCCTGTGAGCAACAATATGCCGCACTGGGCGGAAAATGGCTCAGAAACGTGCAAAACCGCGGTTTTGCGATCACGAACTCGTTAAAGGGCCCCACAATAACGCCCTATTTCGGTCAATCGCCGGTCACGCTACGGGGGGATAACAGCACCGTTGCCTCAAGGCCCGGTCCGGTTAGTTCCGGATTCCTCAGCCCCCCAGCCCCCCGGGGCTAGCCGACCGGGCCAGTTGAGTTTGAGTTTTCGCGTTAGTTGAGTTTTTGCGTTAGGTTCAATCCCCTAAGACTTTCGGGCCGGCTTTATGCCGGCCCGTTTTTTTTGCGCGTTGCCGCTAAGGGGATTTAGCGCAGCGCCGTTGTGGCGGCGCCGAGCATCAAGCCGGGCTTGGCGGACCCGCCGCTCTGCACGACGACGTTGAGCCGGTTGATGTCCTGCAGCGAGTATTCGCCCTTGGGAATGTCGGCCAGCGGCACGGTGAAGCTTGCCGCCTTGCCGCTCCAATCGCCGAGCTTCACCCAGCGCCGCACCACATTGCTGTAAGTCAGAGTCTTGCCGCTGTTCTCGCCGCGCCCGACGGTGACCGGCGCTTTGCCGGTGACCGGGCAGAGCCAGACTTCGGCGTTTTGCTGGGCGTTGCGATGCTCGCCTTCGCCGGCCGGCACATTGACGGTGACTTTACCGTCCGCCACCGCGATCATGACCGGCAAGGTCAGCGGCGTGGCGGTGCTGCGTGTCTGCGCGATGGCTTTCTCGATGGCCGCTTTGTCGCTGCCGAGCGCCTGCACGATACCGTTGACGACGACCTGTGGCGTGTAGATCTCGCGATCGCCGCGCGCGTCGGCGTAAGCGCGCTGCCGCAGCGTATGGCCGTGCAGCGCCAGCGTGTCCTTCCAGCCGAGATAATCCCAGTAATCGACCGGCAGGCTCATCGTCATGAGCGACGGATCCTGCGCCAACTCGCCGAGCAGCTTGTCGGCGGCGGGACAGGACGAGCAGCCTTGGCTGGTGAATAATTCGATGACCGCGCGCGGCTCGGCCCGCGCCGTAAGCGGTGCGGAAAGAGCCGTGCAGAGAGCCGCGGCCGCAATGGTGATGTGGCGATAATTCATGCCGATCCACGATCCCCAAACCTCGTGCCCGCTTCCGAAGTTCGCGATCCGTTGCGGCGGTCTCTAACGCGAACTTCGGAAGCAAAAGGGCACGAGCAAATTTATAATTCTAGTGCCGCTTTCGATTTGAAGGTCCTGAATTGGGTTGCTGCGGGCGCTACAGGACCTTCAAATCGGCGGCACTAGCGAGGCTTTATAGATCGCCCCGTCGATCACCTGCCACTCACTTCGAGGTGAGTGGCAACGCTTCGTGGTGGTAGGCGGCTCAGGTCAGCCGGCCAACTGCCGCAGGACGTACTGCAGGATGCCGCCGCTCTTGAAGTAGTCGAGTTCGTCGACGGTATCGATGCGGCAGATCAGCGGCACGCGCTTCAACGTTCCGTTACCCAAGACGATCTCGGCGATCAGGCGCTGCTGCGGCTTGAGCTCGCCGTGCAGGCCGCGGATCGTGACCTGCTCGTCGCCCTTCAAGCCCAGCGACTGCCAGGAGGTGCCTTCCTCGAATACCAGCGGCATCACGCCCATGCCGACCAGGTTGGAGCGATGGATGCGCTCGAACGATTGGCAGACTACGGCGCGGACGCCGAGCAGCAGGGAGCCCTTGGCGGCCCAGTCGCGCGACGAACCCGAGCCATATTCCTTGCCGGCGAAGATCACGAGCGGCACCTTGTCCGCTTTGTACTTCATCGCCGCGTCGTACATCGTCATCTTCTGCTTCGACGGGTAGTGAATCGTCACGCCGCCTTCGACACCCGGCACCATTTGATTCTTGATGCGGATGTTGGCGAAGGTGCCGCGCATCATCACCTGATGATTGCCGCGACGCGTGCCGTATTGGTTGAAGTCCTTCGGACGCACCTGGTGATCGCGCAGATATTCACCGGCGGGGCTCTCTTCCTTGATCGAGCCGGCGGGCGAAATGTGGTCGGTGGTGATCGAGTCGAGCAACAGCGCCAGGACGCGCGCGTCGACGATGTCCTCGAGCGGCTTCGGCGTCTTCTTCATGCCTTCGAAGTAAGGCGGGTTCTGCACATAGGTCGAACGATCGTCCCAACCGTAGGTCAGGCCGCCTTTGACGGCGATCTTGCGCCAGTTGGCATCGCCCTTGAAGACGTCGGCGTATTTCGTGGTGAAGATCTTCTTGGTGACGTTCTTGGTGATGAACTCGCTGATCTCCTTGTTCGAAGGCCAGATGTCTTTCAGAAAAACCTTCTTGCCCTTCTGATCGACGCCGAGCGGGTCCTTCAGCATGTCGACGTTCATCGAACCGGCAATGCTGTAGGCGACCACCAGCGGCGGCGACGCCAGATAGTTGGCGCGTACGTCGGCGTTGACGCGGCCTTCGAAGTTACGATTGCCCGACAGCACCGCGGCGGCCACTAGGTCGCCGTCGTTGATCGCCTGGGAGTTCTGCGGCGGCAGCGGACCGGAGTTGCCGATGCAGGTGGTGCAGCCATAGCCGACGAGATTGAAGCCGAGCTTGTCGAGATCCTTCTGCAGGCCGGACTTCTCGAGATATTCGCCGACGACTTGCGAGCCGGGCGCCAGCGACGTCTTCACCCACGGCTTGACCGTCAGGCCTTTGGCCGCCGCCTTGCGGGCCAGCAGGCCGGCCGCGAGCATCACGCCCGGGTTCGACGTGTTGGTGCAGGAGGTGATAGCCGCGATCACGACGTCGCCGTGGCCGATATCGTACTTGTGACCTTCGACCGGCACGCGCTTTTTCATCTCCGCGCCCTTGCCGAACTCCTTATCCATCGAGCCGGCAAAGCCCATTTTCACGTCCTTGAGCGCGACGCGATCCTGCGGGCGTTTCGGTCCGGCGAGCGACGGTTCGACCGTGTTGAGATCGAGCTTGAGGATGTCGGTGAACATCGGGTCCGGCGTGGTCTTCACGCGGAACATGCCCTGCGCCTTGGCGTAGGCGGCGACCAGCGCCACCACGTCGGCCGGACGACCGGTGTTCTTGAGGAACGCGATGGTGTCGTCGTCGATCGGCGAGAAGCCGCAGGTTGCGCCGTATTCCGGCGCCATGTTGCCAAGCGTGGCGCGGTCGGCGATCGACAGATGCGCCAGGCCGGGGCCGAAGAACTCGACGAACTTGCCGACGACGCCGCGCGCGCGCAGCATCTGCGTAACGGTGAGCACCAAGTCGGTCGCGGTGAGGCCTTCCTTGAGCTTGCCGGAGAGCTTGAAGCCGATCACCTCGGGCAAGGTCATCGACATCGGCTGACCGAGCATGGCCGACTCGGCCTCGATGCCGCCGACGCCCCAACCGAGCACCGACAGACCGTTGACCATCGTGGTGTGCGAGTCGGTGCCGACCACGGTGTCCGGATAGGCGACGTCCATGGTTGCGTTCTTGCCGTCGGCCTTGACCTTGTCTTTTTTGGTCCAGTCGACGCGCGACAGGTATTCGAGATTGACCTGGTGGCAGATGCCGGTGCCGGGCGGCACCACGCGGAAATTATCGAACGAGCGCTGCGCCCACTTCAGGAATTTGTAGCGCTCCTGGTTCTGCCGGTATTCCTCGTCGACGTTTTTCTTGAAGGCTTGATTGTTGCCGTAGAACGTCACCGCCACCGAGTGATCGATCACCAGATCGACCGGCACCTGCGGATTGATTTTCTTCGGATCGCCGCCGAGCGCCACCATGGCGTCGCGCATCGCGGCCAGATCGACGACCGCGGGCACGCCGGTGAAATCCTGCATCAGCACGCGGGCCGGGCGGAAGGCGAATTCGCGGTCGGAGGATTTGGTCTTGAGCCATTCCGCGACCGCCTTGATGTCGTCCTTGGTCACCGTGCGCCCGTCTTCGTTGCGCAGCAGGTTTTCCAGCAGAACCTTCATCGAGAACGGCAGCCGCGAAATGCCCTTGAGGCCGTTTCGTTCTGCGGTCGGGAGGCTGAAATAGGCGTAGCTCTTGCTACCAACCTGGAGGATCTTGCAGCACTTGAAACTATCGAGAGAAGTCATTTTTGCTGTTTCCATTCCCGGCCGGGATCGGCGCGCTTGTGTCCTAAGCCTTTAATAAGACAGTAGTTTTGTCATCAATGGGGCTTGGGATCGAATTCGAATGACGCAACGCCGCGGTTCCGGGCTTATAAGGTCTTTTCGTGGCGGACGCCAGATTTACTGGGAACGTTCTAAGAAGATGCGAAGAATTTTTGGAGTTTTCGCCTGCATTGCTGACCCGCGCGCGGCGCGGCGCTTGCGTTGCCCTTGATGCAACTCGTGGCGAACAACCTGGCCTGCAGCCGCGGCGGCCGCGAGGTCTTCACAGGCCTGAATTTCAGCCTGTCTAGCGGCGAGGCGATGGTCGTGACCGGCCGCAATGGCGCCGGTAAATCCTCGCTGTTGCGCATGATCGCCGGCCTGATTGCCGTGACCGCCGGCACACTTGCCCTCACCGGCGGCGAGGCTGAGGCCACGCCCGGCGAGCAATCCCATTACCTCGGGCACCTCGATGCCGTAAAACCGTCTCTTTCGGTTAGTGAAAATCTGAAATTCTGGGCGGCGTATTTTGGCGGCGGCCATTTGGCCGTCGAGGCGCTCGAATCTGTCGGCCTCGCCGACCTGGCGAGCCTGCCGGCGGCCTATCTGTCGGCCGGCCAGCGGCGGCGGCTGTCGATCGCCCGGCTGGTCGCCGTCCATCGTCCGGTCTGGCTGCTCGACGAGCCGACCTCGGCGCTCGACCAGCCGTCGCAAGCGCGATTGGCGGAACTGATGCGCGGCCATCTCGCCGCGGGCGGCATGATTGTCGCCGCGGCGCACGGTCCGATCGGGCTCGAGCGCGCCCGCGAACTCAAGCTCGGCCAAGCATGAACGCCTTTGCCGCCCTCCTCCTTCGCGACATGCGCCTGTCGGTCCGCGTCGGCGGCGGCGCGCTGATGGGCGCGCTGTTTTTTCTGATCGTCGTGGTCATGATGCCCTTCGCCATCGGCCCGGACCTCAATCTGCTCGGCCGCATCGGCCCGGCGATTCTGTGGCTCGGCGCGCTGCTGGCGAGCCTGCTCGCGCTCGACCGGCTTTTTGCGACGGACTACGAAGACGGCTCACTCGACCTCTTGATGATGGGCCGCATGCCGCTCGAACTTGCGGTCGCAGCCAAAGCCATCGCGCATTGGCTGACCACGGCGCTGCCGCTGGTCGTCATCGCGCCGGTGCTCGGGCTGATGCTCAATGTTGAGATGAGCGCGATGGGCTGGGTCGCGCTGACGCTGCTCGCCGGCACGCCGGCACTGACTTTCATTGGATTGATCGGCGCGGCTTTGTCGGTAACGCTGCGGCGCGGCGGCCTGCTGTTGGCGGTGCTGGTGTTGCCGCTGACGATTCCGGTGCTGATTTTCGGCGTTGCCGCGGCCAATGCCGCCATCATGGGTCCGCAGCCGTTCGGCCCCCCTTTCACCATCCTTTGTGCGCTATCTTTGGCCTCGCTGGTGCTTGGCCCGTTCGCTGCGGCCACCGCACTGCGACATGGGCTGGAATAGCAATCTATAGTTGAATCTGTTTTTGGATTTTCCTACCATGTTGGTGGGGGAATTTGATGGCGCGGGTATTTTACCGAGTAACCGTATGCGCAGTGCTCGTGACCACCCTAGCGTGGCCTGCGATAGCCCAACTGAGAACCGCCGATCGCGTCAATACCGAATCGTTTCGCCGAAGCTTCGAACGCAGCGAGCGCGGAGCCGTGGAACGGCAGGACCGATTGAACCTCCAGAGGGAGCGGCCGGAACTCGGCGGCCGTCGCGGAGGGGGAAACGAGACCAATCAAAACCCCATCGATCTTTGCCGAGAAAATCGCAATCTGCCTCAATGTGAAATCCTGGGCCGCTGAGACACGCACGTGATTGCCATTGCATACAAACGCCTGCTGCAGATCGGCAAAGTCGCGGGGGCCATCACTTTTCTAGCCGGAATTCCCTACGGGGCTTACCAATACATTGAAGCGAAGCAAGATCATCGCGTCGCTCAATCGCTTGAAATGTTCAAGCAGTTCAACAGTTCTCCAATATCCACGTACCGCGAACACGTGTTGAAGGCGGTCTCAGAATACAAACAGCAAATGGCCGAAGCTGCCAAAGATCCAAAAGAACTCGAGAAGCTTGTTATCGGCATGATCGCTAAAAAGGATATTGAGACCGATATTCTTCTATTGATGGATTTTTTCGACGGCGTTTCCGCGTGTGTCGTGAACAATCTTTGCGATGCCGATACAACCCAAAAATTATTTTCAGCGCGCGCCCGAGAATTGTATCTTAATTTCTTTCAATATATTGCCCTGCATCGAAGCACGATAGCTACTGTGGATT
The DNA here is from genome assembly GCA_031389925.1 of Hyphomicrobiales bacterium. GTDB lineage: Bacteria > Pseudomonadota > Alphaproteobacteria > Rhizobiales > Xanthobacteraceae > Pseudolabrys. The sequence goes on from JANMSZ010000173.1 coordinate 7,169, forward strand.
TTGGACTAGGTCTCGAGACTATCGCTCGAACCGGCCAGAAGCAGACAAAGTCACCGTGACCTCCTTTGTGACTTATCTGTGATTTACAAACTCATTGTTTCCGGGGTCCCACGTTAGTAAGAAGTGGCCTATGGCCGTCATCGACCTCGCCAACCCGACGCGATTTCTGACGCTGGTCACCCGCGTGCTGCCGTGGCTAGTGGTGGCGACGGCGATCGCCTTCGCGTTCGGGCTCGTCATGGCGATGAACGCGCCCGACGACTATCAGCAGGGCGCGACCGTCAAGATCATGTTCCTGCATGTGCCGTCGGCCTGGCTCGGCATGATGGGTTGGGGCGTGATGACCATCGCCGCGCTCGGCACGCTGGTGTGGCGCCATCCGCTCGCCGATGTCGCCGGCAAGGCGGCCGCGCCGATCGGCGCCGCCTTCACCTTCATCTGCCTGATCACCGGTTCGCTGTGGGGCCGGCCGACCTGGGGCACCTATTGGGTGTGGGACGCGCGGCTGACCTCGGTGCTGGTGCTGTTCCTGCTCTATCTCGGCATGCTGGCGCTCTATTGGACGGCCGAAGATCCCGGCCGCAGTTCGCGCGCCGCCGCCATTCTCGCGCTGGTCGGCGCGGTCAACATTCCGATCATCAAGTTCTCCGTCGAGTGGTGGAACACGTTGCACCAGCCGGCTTCGATCATTCGTACCGGCGGCTCGGCGATCGATCCGTCGATATTGTGGCCGCTGCTAATGATGGCGCTGGCCTTCACGCTGCTGTTCTTCACGCTGCATCTCGCCGCCATGCGCAACGAGATCCTGCGGCGGCGCGTGCGCACGATGCAGATGATGCAAGCAAGTGAAATGGCGGAGGCGCGTTCGTGAATCTCGGGCCGCACGCCAACTTCATCGTCGCCGCTTACACGGTGACCGTGTTCGTGATCGCCCTGCTGATCGCCTGGGTCGCGCTCGATTATTCGACGCAACGGCGCGTCCTTGGCGATCTCGAGGAGCGCGGTGTGACGCGGCGCTCGCGCCGGAAAGGCGGCGCATGAGCGCAGCCGACGCACCGCGCAAGGCCCAGCGCAATCTCTTGGTGCTGCTGCCGCTGTTGGCCTTTCTCGCACTGGCTGCGCTTTTCTTTCTGCGGCTCGGCGCCGGCGATCCATCGCAACTGCCGTCGGCATTGATCGGGCGCGAGGCGCCGAAGACCGACCTGCCGCCGCTCGCCGGCATCGAACGCGACGGCAAGGCAATGCCGGGCCTAAGCAACGCGACATTCAACGGCGCGGTGACGCTGGTGAATATCTGGGCCTCGTGGTGTGTGCCGTGCCGCGACGAGGTGCCGTTGCTGGATCAACTGGCGAAGGACAAGCGCATCCATCTCGTCGGCATCAATTACAAGGACTCGCCCGACAACGCGCGGCGCTTCCTCAACCGCTACGGCAATCCGTTCGTGGCGGTAGGCGCCGACGAGACCGGGCGCAATTCGATCGACTGGGGCGTCTACGGCGTGCCGGAGACTTTCCTGATCGGCCGCGACGGCCGGATCGCCTACAAGCTGGTCGGCCCGATCACCGCCAACAATCTCGCCAAAGTGCTCGGGCCGGAAATCGAGAAGGCGTTGGCGAAGAACTAAAGCGAACGGATAAACTACTTCTTCGCGTCCGGGTGATGCTTCACCAGCAGCGGATATTGCAGCGCGCCGAACGCCATGGTCAGCGGCACCACGCCGAACAATTTGAAACTCACCCAGAAATCCGTGGTCTGCGTGCGCCAGACGATTTCGTTGAGCACGGCGAGGAACAGAAAAAACAGCGACCAGCGCCAGGTCAGCTTGCGCCAGCCCTCCGGTGTGAGATGGAACATCTGGTCGAACATGATGCTCAGGAACTGCTTGTTGAAGGCGAGGCCGCCGAGCAGCACGCCAGCGAACAACACGTAGATGATGGTCGGCTTGAGCTTGATGAACAGGTCGTCGTGCAGGATCAGCGTCAGGCCGCCGAACACCAGAACGATCACGGCGGTGACCACCGGCATCATCGCGATGTGCCGCGTCATCGCGTAGGAGACAGCAAGCGCGATCAGAACCGCGACCATGAAGGCGCCGGTCGCGGCGTAGATGCCGAATTTCGAATTGGCGGCGAAGAACAGAATCAGCGGCCCGATATCGAGCGCCAGCTTGAGCATCGGATTGAGTTGCTTCTTGTCGGCCATGCGTTGTCCTTTAGTCCTCAATTCCGACCACCGCCCGCGCGAAATCGCGCGCGGTGAAAGCCGCGAGATCGTCGACGCCCTCGCCGACGCCAATGAAATGCACCGGCAGTTTGAAGCGGGCGGCGATCGCAACCAATATGCCGCCGCGCGCGGTGCCGTCGAGCTTGGTCATCACCAGGCCTGTAACGCCCGCGACCTTGCCGAAGATATCGACTTGGCTGAGCGCGTTCTGCCCGACCGTGGCGTCGAGCACCAGCAGCACGGCGTGCGGCGCGTCCGGCTCGACCTTGCGGATCACCCGCAGCATTTTCTCTAGCTCGCTCATCAGCTCGGTGCGGTTCTGTAGGCGTCCGGCAGTGTCGACCAGCACCACGTCAACGCCTTCCGTCTTCGCGGTTGTAACGGCTTCGAACGCGAGGCTGGCGGCGTCGGCACCGGGCGTGCTGGCGCGCACGCTGGCGCCCGTGCGCGTCGCCCAAATCTTGAGTTGATCGATGGCGGCGGCACGGAAGGTGTCGCCGGCCACTAACATCACGCTCTTGCCTTCGCTGCGGAATTTGGCCGCCAGCTTGCCGATGGTCGTGGTCTTGCCGGAGCCGTTGACGCCGCAGACCAGGATGACGAAAGGCCGCGCCGTGATCTCGAGCGGCGTGGCGACGGGGCTGAGAACCTTCTCGATTTCGCCGGCCAGCACCGCTTTCACCTCGTCGGGCGCGATGCCTTTCTCGTAGCGGCCGTCGCTGAGCGCCTTGATAACGCGCGCGGCGAAATCCGGCCCCAGATCAGCGCGGATCAATTCGCTTTCGAGCTCCTCGATCGCCGCGGCATCGAGCTTGCGCTTGGTCACCAGATCGGCGATCGCGCCGCCGAGCGAGGCCGAGGTGCGCTTGAGCCCGCCGCTGAGGCGTTTCCACCAGCTTTGCTGTGTGCTGTCGTTCATGTCGCGC
>JANMSZ010000193.1:0-2490 GCA_031389925.1 Hyphomicrobiales bacterium
GGTAAGCCGGGAATAATCGACACCCGCTTGGGGGCCATGACCGCAATGCCCTTCACCGTGCCGCCATTAGCCTGCACGGCGCCACTTTGGATGGTGTCGCACATGTAATCGATGCGCCGTCCAATCAGGTCCTGCATGACGGGCCCGCCGCCGCGATAGGGCACATGCGTAATGTCAACGCCGATGGTCATATTGAAAAGCGCGCAGGGCAGATGCGTACCTGAGCCGACGCCGGCCGAGCCGTATTGCATCTTGCCCTGGTTCGCCTTCGCGTAAGCGATAAACTCCTGCAGATTATTGACCGGCAGATCTGTGCGGGCGAGCAGTATTCGCGGCGATTCCGTAACCAGCCCGACCGGCTCGAAATCCTTCGCGGCATCGTAGGGCAGCTTTTTATAGAGCGCCTGACTGTAGGCGTGCGTTCCTGTGTTGCCGATCAGCAGCGTGTACCCGTCGGGTGCCGCTTTGGCGACGCGGGCGCTGCCGATCGTACCGCCTGCGGCGCCGACGTTCTCGACTATGATCGTCTGACCCAAAACTTCTGAAAGGGTCGCTGCCTGCAGGCGTGCGCTGGCGTCGATGCCACCGCCCGCGGCGAATGGCACAACAAGCGTGATGTTCTTGGCTGGCCACTCCTGCGCTCCAGCAATCGTGGAAACGGTGGCGAGCACGAAGGCGGCAATCAGCATTGCTTTCGACATCGGCATTACGGCTCCTTGAACTGGGTTGCCTGGTTCTTTCGATGCGGAACGTCTGCCCGGCATGACAATGTGCCGGAAGATCAGATCGTAAATGACCGATGCTGCCAACGGTAGCCAAAAAAGGTAGGCCCTACATGCGATTTGTACCCCGCAATTTGGATTTCACGCTGGGTGGCTGGGGCGCCAGGATTCGAACCTGGGGATGGCGGAATCAAAATCCACTGCCTTACCACTTGGCTACGCCCCAACGCGGCGGACCATAGCGGCGCCCCACCCCCCAATCAACGTCCGGGTTTGGTCTTTATACATGGGCATTTCCGGCCCCTCGCGTTGGCCTAAATGCCCCGTTAGATTAGCCATATGACCTACCGCGCGCCGGTTGCCGATATCGCTTTTGCGCTCAAACATGCCGCCGGGCTGAAAGCGGCGCTGGCCGAGGGCCTTTATGGCGACCTCGACGAGGAAACGGTCGATTCGGTGCTGGAGGAAGCCGGCCGCTTCGCCGGCGACGTGATCGCGCCGCTCAACCGCATCGGCGACAAGTTCGGAACTCCCTTCAAGGATGGCGCCGTCACCACGCCGCCCGGTTGGAAAGAGGCCTACACGTCCTGGGCCGCCGCCGGCTGGAACGGTCTAGCCTCGCCTGCCGCCTGGGGCGGCCAGGAACTTCCGCACGCGCTAAACGTGGCGTGCGTCGAGATGTGGAATTCGGCGTCGATGGCCTTCGGCATTGGCCCGGTGCTGACCATGGCGGCGATCGATGCGCTCGCGGCCTACGGCAGCGACGACCTCAAGCAGGCCTATCTCGGCAAACTGGTGAGCGGCGAATGGATGGGCACCATGCAGCTCACCGAGCCGCAGGCCGGCTCCGACGTTGGCGCGCTGCGTACCAAGGCCGACCGCGGCGGCGACGGCAGCTACCGCCTCACCGGCTCGAAGATTTTCATCACCTATGGTGAGCACGACCTCACCGACAACATCATCCACTTCGTACTCGCCCGCCTGCCCGACGCGCCGGCCGGCACGAAAGGCATTTCGTTGTTCCTCGTGCCAAAGTTCATGTTGAACAAAGACGGCTCGCTGGCCGCGCGCAACGACGTGCGCGCGCATTCGGTCGAGCACAAGATGGGCATCCACGCCTCGCCGACCTGCACCATGGTCTATGGCGACAATGGCGGCGCCGTCGGTTTCCTCATCGGCGAGGAACACAAAGGCATGGCTGCGATGTTCACCATGATGAACCGTGCGCGCCTTGCGGTCGCCTTGCAGGGCGTGGCGATCGCCGAACGCGCGAGCCAGCAGGCGATGGCTTACGCACGCGACCGCAAGCAGAGCGGCCACGCCATCATCGATTATCCTGATGTGAAGCGGATGCTGCTGACCATGCGCTCGCTCACGGGTGCCGCACGCGCGATCTGCTACGCCACCGGCGTCGCGCTCGACCGCTCGCATCGCGCCAAGACCGAGGCCGAGCGTAAGGCCGCGCATGAGCGCGCCTCGCTACTGACGCCGATCGCCAAGGCGTTCTCCACCGATATCGGCATCGAGGTCGCCTCGCTCGGCGTGCAGGTGCACGGCGGCATGGGCTTCATCGAGGAAACCGGCGCCGCCCAGCATTATCGTGACGCGCGCATTGCCGCGATCTACGAAGGCACCAACGGCATTCAGGCGATCGACCTGGTGGCGCGCAAGGTGCCGCTCAACGGCGGCAAGACGGTTACGCTCTATCTCGACGAGTTGCGCCAGACGGTGGCGGCGGTGAAAGCCAGCAACGCACCCACTTTCGGCG
>JANMSZ010000212.1:0-9671 GCA_031389925.1 Hyphomicrobiales bacterium
GGCAAGACCAACGTTCCGGTCGGACTGGGCGACTGGCAAAGCTACAACGATATCTATGGCGTCACCAAAAACCCCTACGACACCGGTCGCACGCCGGGCGGTTCATCCGGCGGCTCGGCCGCTGCGCTGGCCGCAGGCTACGGCCCGTTGTCGCTCGGCTCCGACATCGGCGGATCGCTGCGCGTGCCGGCGCATTATTTGCGGCGTCTATGCGCACAAGCCGACGCTGGCGCTGGTGCCGTTGCGCGGTCATCTGCCGCCGCCCCTGCCGCCGCTGCCCGGCTACAACGATCTCTCGGTGATCGGGCCGATGGCGCGCTCGGCCAAGGACCTTTCGCTGCTGCTCGATGCCATCGCGGGACCGGACGAGGTCGACAGCGGCGTCGCCTATCACCTCGCGCTGCCGCCGCCGCGGCACGCTGAGCTGAAAGGCCATCGTATTCTCGTTCTCGATGCACATCCGCTGCTGCCGACCGACTCGAGCGTGCGCACGGCGATCGGCGCCCTTGCGGACCACCTGACGAAACAGGGGCCCCGCGTCGAACGGCAAAGCGGCCTGCTGCCCGATCTCGCAAACGCCGCCCGCCTCTATATGCGGATGCTGCTCTCGTTCCTGGCGATGGGCTCTCCGCCAGAGGAACTCGCCCGCGCCAGGGAAGGTCTATCGAAGCTCGATGCGAACGATGACAGCCTGGCCGCCGAGCGTTTGCGCGGCATGCTGCTCAGCCATCGCGATTGGCTTTACGCCAATGGCGCACGCTCCCAGCATCGCGCGCAGTGGCGGACGCTGTTCAAGGAATTCGACGTCATCATCTGTCCGATCATGCCGACGGCGGCCTATCCGCACGATCATTCGCCGGATCAAGACACGCGCACGATCACGATCGATGGCAGGCCATATCCCTATACGGATCAGTTGATCTGGCCCGGTGTCGCCACCTTGCCGGGCCTGCCCGCGACACAGATTCCGATTGGATTCTCGTCCGACGGGTTGCCGATCGGAGTGCAGATCGTCGGTCCATGGCTCGAAGACCGCACCCCGCTCAAGCTTGCGGAACTGATCGAGCGGGAGTTCGGCGGTTTCGTTCCGCCGAAGGGATTCGACGCATAAAAAACCGCTTCGAAAGCTTCTATTCGGTGAAAACGAACTGACGACAACAGAACCGCTGGAAATCGGCGATATTCGGTCGGGACCTCCCCTGCATCACCGGCCCAAAATCTGCTAGCTTCCATCGCCGCCGGAACGGCGCGCGAGACATCGGAGACTGGACATGGGTTTCCTGACCGACCAAGAAATCAAGGAACTCAATCCGTCGGAACTGCTGCCGCATGCAACCCCGATCCCGACACAGATCGTCTCCAGCGACGAATACACCCCTCCCCCGCAAAGCGAAAAGCAACGAGAAGTCGAAGCGCGGCTGCTGTCGATGGCCGACGAGCTTGGCGGAAAACAGGGCCTCAGCCGCAGGCAGTTCTTCCAGAGCGCGGCCGGCATGGCCGCGGGCTTCGTCGCGCTGAACGACACCTTCGGCGCGGTGTTCGATGCGAGCCGTGCCGAGGCCGCGACGCCGGCGATGGCGCAGGAGCGCGCCAACGCGCTCAAAGACCAGTTCATCATGGACATGCACACCCACTTCCTGCGCGACGACACGCGGCTGGAAAACTTCGTGCGCTCGCGCGAGGCCGTCGGCAGGGCGGGCTGGAATCCGGCGCTGGTCGACAAGCCGCAAACCCTCGACGATCTGAAGTTCAACAACTACTTCAAGGAAATCTATCTCGACAGCGACACCAAGATCGCGCTGATCTCCTCGTCGCCGTCGGAAATTCCGCGCGACTGGTTCCTCACCAACGAGATGATGATCGAGGCGCGCGACAAGGTGAACAAGGAGGCTGGTGCGCGGCGCATGTTCGCGCATGCGATCTTCACGCCGGGCTGGGACGGCTGGCTCGAGCATCTCGAAGGCTCGCTCGCACGCAAGCCGGAGTCGATCAAGGGCTACACGGTCGGCGACAACACCAACAAGGACGAGGCCAAGCATCCCTGGCGCATGGACGACGAGAAAATCACCTACAAGGCCTACGAGATGTGCGTGAAACACGGCATTAAGAACGTCTGCGTGCACAAGGGCCTGTTCCCGCGCGCGACCGCCGAGCGGTGGCCGCATCTGCTCAAGCACGCGATGGTCGACGACGTCGGCATAGACGTTGGTGACGCCGTATTTTTCCGGAATTTCGGCGAGGTCGCTGACCCACGACACGCGGCCGGTCTGCTGGAATTTGTTCCAGCCGTCCTCGGCGCGGCCGCCGGCGGCGTGACGATAGCCGCCGTGATAGATGACGAAGTTGAGCTGCGGCCAATCCTTGGCGGCTTTGCCGACATCCTCGACCATCGCGTATTTCAAAAGATGCGGCCAGCGCTCGGCGGTGGCGCGCGGGAACAGGCCCTTGTGCACGCAGACGTTCTTGATACCGTGCTTCACGCACAGTTCGTAGGCCTTGTAGGTGAGCTTCTCGTCATCCATGCGCCAGGGATGCTTCGCCTCGTCCTTGTTGGTGTTGTCGCCGACGGTGTAGCCCTTGATCGATTCCGGCTTGCGCGCCAGCGAACCTTCGAGATGTTCGAGCCAGCCGTCCCAACCGGGCGTGAAGATCGCATGCGCGAACATGCGCGTCGCGCCGGCCTCTTTGTTCACCTTGTCGCGCGCTTCGATCGTCATCTCGTTGGTCAGGAACCAGTCGCGCAGAATTTCCGACGGCGACGACGAAATGAGTGCGATCTTGGTGTCGCTGTCGAGAAACATTTCCTTGAAATAATTGTTGAACTTGAGGTCTTCGAGCGTCTGCGGCTTATCGAACAGCGCCGGATTCCAGCCGGCCTTGCCGACTGCCTCGCGCGAGCGCACGAAATTGACGAGCCGCGTGTCGTCGCGCAGGAAATGCGTGTGCATGTCCATGATGAACTGGTCTTTGAGCGAAGCGGCGCGCACGTTGGCGAGTTCAGGGGTCGCGGCCTCGGCGCGGCTGACGTCGAACACATTGCCAAAGGTGTCATTGAGCGCGAGGAAGCCCGCCGCCATGCCTGACGCCGTCTGGAAAAACTGACGGCGGCTGAGATTCTGCTTAGCCCCGAGTTCGTCGCCCATCGCCAGCAGGCGCGCCTCGACTTCCTTCTGCTTCTCGCTTTGCGGCGGCGGCGTGTATTCGTCGCTCGAGACGATCTGGGTCGGGATCGGCGTGGCGTTATTGAGAAATTCCGACGGCACCAGTTCGGCGATTTCGTCTTCGGTCAGAAACCCGCTCATGACGGCCTCCCTTGCGAACGTCCTCGATCCACCTCGCCCACCCATCGGCTTTAGCCGACTTGGGTGGGCGGGGGTTATGCTGCGGATAGAATAGCAGGCCGCCTGTGACGCCTACAGTTGCGGAAGCTGCAATTCGGTCACCAGCCGTTTCCATTGCGTGACTTCGGCCGAGATCACCTCATTGAATTTTTCCGGCTGATCGACCGGCGCCAGCCCGATCTTGTCGATCAGCGCCAGGAAATCGGGAGACTTGGCGATCTCGACCAGTTCGGTGCGCAGTTTCTGCACGATCGGCTCCGGCGTCTTGGCCGGCGCGGCGATGCCGTACCAGCTCCAGAAATAGAAGCCGGGGAAACGTTCGCCGACCGCCAGCACATCGGGAAGCTTGCGCACGCGCTTCGGGCCGTTGGTGAACAGCACCTTCACGTTGCCGGCCGCCAAATGCTGCGCGATGTCCGAATACGGCACCAGGCCGATGTCGATCTGGCCGCCGACCAGATCGTTGGTGATGAGCGACGAGCCCTTGTACGGCACCACCGTGAATTCGGCCTTAGTGGTGCGCTTGAGATATTCCATCTGCGGCGGCGACTGGCTGCCGCAACTGATCTTGTTCGATTTCGTATAGGTCAGGAACTGGTCGAGATTGTTGACCGGCAGATCCTTGCGCGCGGCGATCACCAGATCGACCGAGGCCATGTGCGCGAGCGGCCTGAAGTCTTCGATGGCAAAGCCCGGCTGCTTGTAGATCGCGATGTTCTGCGCCAGCGGCGCCAGCATGACGACCAGCGTGTAACCGTCGGGCTCGGCCTTGGAGACGTATTGCGCGCCGATATTGCCTGCTGCGCCGCCTTTGTTCTCAACGACGAAGTTCTGCTTGAGCCGGTCGGACAGCCGCTGCGCCGAGGCGCGGCCGATGAGGTCGGTCGGACCGCCGGGGGCCGTCGGCGCCACGATGGTGACGGTGCGACTCGGATAGACATCGGCCTGCGCGGCAGCGCCCGATGAAAGCTGCGGCAACAAAAAGCTGGCGCCCGCGGCGCCTGCGCCCAGCCCGAACTCCCGGCGCGACAAATTCAAACGGTGTGGCATTTCACTCCCTCAACTTGTTATTTTTTATGCCCGCTGGTTTCCAGTCGGGTTGATTGACTCATTGAAAGGCCAAAGCGAGCGCGGCGCAAGCCAATCGATTGGGCATCAGGCCGGTGCGAGCAGACCGGCCTTCTCGACGGTCGGCTTGGTCTTCGGCGAAGCGAGAAGTTCAATCAGCGTTGCCGCGGCCTGCTTTGACGGCGAGCCGGAATGTACGGCCGCCGACAGCGGGATGATGTTCTGCAACGCATCCGGGAACGGCCCGAGCACATGGACGCCCGGTACTAATTTCAGTTCAGCCAGTTGCTGCACCGCCATGGCGCACTCGCCGCTGGCGACCGCATGCGCCACCACGCCGGCCCGCGTCGTCGTCTTGCGCTTCACCTCGTCGGTGATGCCAAGCTTCTCGACAACTTTGATGAAATGCGCCGCGCTCGGGCTGCCGGTGGCGGGGTCGGCGTGGATGAGCGACTTCGTTTCCAGCAGCGCCTGCTTGAAGCCATCGACCGTGCTGATATCGGGCTTGGGATCGTTGAGGCCGACCGCCAATCCCATGATCATGCGGGAAACGGCCTTGGCGCCGGGATCGAGTTTGCCTTCTTGCGTCAGGCTGTCGATGCCTTCGGGCGTTGCGATCACCACGTCAGCCGCCATGCCCTTTCGCACCATGTCAACCGCGGCCGACGGCGGGCCGAACTCCATCTCAATGCCGAACCCGGTCGTCTTGGTGAATTCCGGCGTCACCGCATCGATAACGCCCTGCATTGCCACCGTGGTGACAACCCGAACCGTCTTGGTCATTTTTTGCGAACCCTTAAATCTGCACGTTCGGCGCGAACGTATTGCACGCCGACACCTTGCCCTCTTTCAGCCCGATAGTGAACCAGCGCTGACGCTGCGCCGATGAGCCGTGGGTGAAGGAGTCGGGAACCACAGTGCCGCGCGACTGCTGCTGCAACCGGTCGTCGCCGATCGCCGCCGCGGTTTGCAGCGCCGCTTCGACGTCGCCCGGCTCGATCGATTTCCAGCGCTGGTTGGAGTGGTTGGCCCAGACGCCGGCGAAACAATCGGCCTGCAACTCGACCCGCACCTGGATGCGGTTGGCCGCCACTTTATTGCCGGCCGCCTGCTGCGCTTGCTGCGCCTTGGTCAGAATGCCGAGCAGGTTTTGAATGTGGTGGCCGACCTCGTGCGCGATCACGTAAGCCTCGGCGAATTCGCAGGCCTTGCCGGTGCAACCTTTGAAACGCACGCGCATGTCGCGAAAGAATGACGTGTCGAGATAGATGCGCTTGTCGGTCGGGCAATAGAACGGACCCATCGACGCCGAAGCGGCGCCGCAAGCGCCTTGCACGGAGCCCGCGAACAGCCGCAGACGCGGCGCGCGGTATTGCTGATTGCTGGTTTTGAAAATCTCGGTCCAGGTGTCCTCGGTATTGCCGAGCACGGCGGCGACGAAGTCGCCCATCTGATCCTTCGGCGCGCCAGTTGTGGTGCGCTTGGTGTTTTGTTCATTCGGTTGATAGGGCCGCTCATATTGCGACCTGTTACCACTCGCCATCTCCGCGCCGCTGATCAGCACGCTCGGATCGATGCCGAACGCCCAGCCGATCAGGCCGAGCACTACGACGGTACCGATGCCGAGGCCGCCGCCGCCCATTCCGAAGCCGCCGCCACCGCCGCCAAAACCGCCTCCACCGGAGCGGTCGTCTTCGACGTTGTCACTGCGGCGAAAGTCATCCCAGCGCATTCGAAATCCCCTTTAAACAACGCGTTTCGATCATTGCCGAAGCTGCGGCTTCCGTCCAATCAATGACTTTTTAACCGTGAAGAAGTTCCGCTAAGTCTCGGATCGATAGGCAGAATTTGCCGAGCGACAAGACATTTCCATAAACCGTTTTTTCACCTTGAGGACTCATATTGGCGGCCTGTCGGTTGTAGGTCCCGCGTCTGCCGACCGCGTCGCCTGAGTCAGAGTATGTGAGTCATGGTAGTGTCGCGTCGCGGGGCGCCCTCACGGGCGCCCCGTGGTCTTTCTTCAGAGACCACCCAGCACCATCGCATCTTGATCGGCGAGTGCGTCGACGAGATGGCAAAGCTGCCGGCTTCTTCGGTCGATCTGGTGTTTGCCGATCCTCCGTACAATCTCCAGCTTGCCAGCGATCTGAAGCGTCCCGACGACAGCCATGTCGATGCGGTCACCGACGATTGGGACAAGTTCGATAGTTTCGCCACTTATGACGCCTTCACCAAAGATTGGCTCAACGCCTGCCGCCGCGTTTTGAAGCCGGCCGGCACGATCTGGGTGATCGGCTCCTACCACAACATTTTCCGCGTCGGCGCGATCATGCAGGACCTCGGGTTCTGGATCCTCAACGACGTGATCTGGCGCAAGACCAACCCGATGCCGAACTTCCGCGGCCGGCGCTTCACCAATGCGCACGAGACCATGATCTGGGCGTCGCGCGATGCCAACGCCAAAGGTTACACGTTCAACTATGAGGCGATGAAGGCCGGCAACGAAGACATTCAGCTGCGTTCGGACTGGACCTTTCCGCTCTGCACCGGCGAGGAACGCCTCAAGGGCGCCGACGGCAAGAAGCTGCATCCGACGCAGAAGCCGGAAGCGCTGCTGGCGCGTGTTATTTTGTCCGCATCGCGGCCCGACGACCTGGTGCTCGACCCGTTCAACGGCACCGGCACCACCGGCGCCGTCGCGAAACGCCTCGGCCGCCGCTTCATCGGTATCGAGCGCGAAGCCAAATACGCCAAGGCGGCGGAAAAGCGCATCGCCGACGTGCAGCAAGTGCCCTCGCCGTCGATTGCGCCCTTCGTCACCGCGCGTGAAGCGCCGCGCGTGGCGTTCTCGGCGCTGATCGAGCGCGGCATGATCTCGCCCGGCGCGGTGCTGGTCGATTCAAAGAAGCGCCACAAGGCCCTGGTCCGCGCCGACGGCGCAGTGACTTTTGGCGAAGTGGTTGGCTCGATCCACAAGATCGGCGCGGTGGCGCAGGGCTTGGACGCCTGCAACGGCTGGACCTTCTGGCACGTCGAAACGCCGAAGGGCCTCAAACTGATCGACGAACTGCGCGCCCAGTTCCGCTCCGAGATGGCGGAAGCGGCGGAGTAATCAAGTAATCGCCAGTTCAGAAAAAAGCTTATCCCAAAAATCTACGATTTTCGTCAGCACGACGTCCGCTTCCAGGTAGCGTGTCTCGCTCGGATAGCTTTCACCCTGATCGATCAGCAGATACGACGCACCGAACGGACCAATTCCGTTAGGTCCCATTCCATATCCTTCAACTTTGTCAGTCGAATGAACCGGCGAACAGTGCTTCGTACCGTTAGCCAGATCTTGAAGGATCGAGAAATTCGGACAATTTAGCTCCAACCAGCTTACGAATTCAGATTTATGCCGGACCAGCGTTCCGCGTAATTTTATCGGTGCCTTGCCTTTCAGCCATCGCGCCCAAACCCATTCATGCAAATGATAGCTGGAAAGAATGCAATTCATTGCCCGGCCAGGATGGTCAATCTGGTCCTGAACCGCGAGCAGGTCCTCTTTGACTTTCTTGAAAAAATCCGCCGCCGTTACAATTGAGAACATTTGCTAAGCCTTTAGCTGCACGGCGCCCTTTTTAGATTCCACTGTCTTCCTCAGTCTCTTCAAGAATGTTTTGCTCTGCTTTGCGCCGTGCCTTTTCGACATCTCCCAAAACGGTGAGAAGCTTTTGTGTATCACCTAAATCGATACGGTTTATATGCAGGATGGTTTGGAAATTAGGAATCAATGCGCAATATCCCGTCAACGCAACCTCGAAAGCCGTTAGATCCGCAACTTCATCAGCCGACAAGTATCTGTTTCTCTGTTCTGTGAGACTGCGCGCCCACTCAAATTCGCGTCGCAGATGAACAATGGGTGCCCCATTCGAATGGAGAAGAACGTCAGTTGCCAGCCGCTCGAACAAGCGCATGACTCTTACGATCCTAATGCGAACGCGATCATGCCGTTCGTTGCGACGTATGAAGAAATCGATCAAACGAACGCCAATATAGATGCCGATCAGCTCGGAAAGGACGTTGGCAACCATGCCATCTTGTCTCTCGCTAAATCGCCAGCTTTCTGGCTCAAATAGATAGAGCGCGATCAGCGCTACTGAGAGGAGGCCAAACGCATCCAGAATTTTGAGATAGATATTATAGCTTCTGAACATCCGGAGCCCCCAATCTCCAACACTCGCTAAGAGTGCCTCAAGCAAGTAGCACTCTTCAAGGATGAACGGCCGCGAACTTACCGACCGTCGCCCTTCGAGGCTCCCCCGGCTCAGAGCCGGGGTCGCACCTCAGGGTGACGGAGAAAGACCTTCACGTCTTCGCGCTTATCGCTTCAAGCAACAGCGACAGCGCCCGGTGGGCGAAGGCGTCCATGTTCTGGCGGCGGTCGGCGCTGCCCGTTTCCAGGGTGGTCGTCCGCTCATGCGGGCCGGTCACCGCGATGCAGGTGTGACCCGCGGCATCGCCGTAACGATTGCCGCTCGGACCGGTCGCGCCGGTTTCGCTGAGGCCCCAGACCGTGCCGTGCAGCTCGCGCACACGCTGCGCACCGAGTAACGCGTAGGCTTCGGTCGAAGGCCGCAGGCCTTTCATCTCGGCGTCGCCTATGCCGAGCAGCGCCAGCCGCGAGGCCTTGGTGTAAACCACCGCACCGCCGACAAAGTAGGCCGAGGCGCCGGGCAGCGACAGCAGCGCCGCCGAGATCAGCCCGCCGGTCGAGGATTCGGCGATGGCGATCGTCTCGCGGCGCTCGATCAAACGGGCGGCGATTTCTTCAGCGAGCGGAAACAGCGATTGCATGGTCAGAACTCCACTCCGTGCCCAAGCTGGCACAACACGCGGAATACGCCGATTTCGGCGCCGGTGAACTGCTTCGCCAGACGCGCGCCGAGTTTCTCGGCGTCGCCTTGCCGTAAGGTGTCCGCCATCAGGCAAGCTTTAATCTTCTTGTCGCCGCCACGCAGGCGTTCTTCCTCCGACACAGGCTGGCCGGCAGCATCGACCGCGGTCCAGATTTCGCAAGCGGCAATGTCGGTGTCGCGCACCAATTCATCGGCCAGCCGCGTCAACGTGCCGATGTCCGGCACCTCATTGAACCGCGCCGTCACCGCATAGGCACCGCGAAACGAACCACGCCGCAGCGTGCGATGACAGACCGTGCGGTTCATGTTGAGAAACACGTTGGTCATGATGCGTTTCGTCATAGGCGTCGGATTGTCGAGCCGC
>JANMSZ010000224.1:0-15304 GCA_031389925.1 Hyphomicrobiales bacterium
AGCGCCGGCTGCTCGCCGATATTTTTCAGGCGATCGAAGGCCGCGCAGCCGCTCAGCAAAACGGCGGCGACGGTGGCCAAGACCCCATGACGCAACACGGTCATAACTTTCATCGGCATCACTTTCACATGTGGCATTGAATTTTTACTTCGACGTTTACTTGGTTGCTTCTCTTGGACGCTTTTCTTGGACGCTTAGCGGGCGGCGGCGTTACTCGGTGTAAGGTTGGCGGCAAGCCGGGGCTGGCGCGTGCTGATCACGACGCGGCCGGGACCGACCACGACGCCTTGCACGGTGCGCTTGGATTGTTCGTTGAGCACGCTGATGGAGTCGCCTTCGGCGCCGGCCTCGAGCGCCTTGCCGCGCACCGTCAGCAGGATGCCGGGAATTTCGAAGGTCAGCGTCACGGTCTCGTTGCGCGACACCAGCTCGGGCTTCATTAGATCGGCGGCGCGCAACGGGCGTCCGGGCTGCAAAGCGGCGCGGGCGGCCATGCCGATCGCCTGAGTGACATCGGCGATGGCGTCGCGGCCGGTATCGGCGCGGGCGCGCCGTTCGATCGACACGTCGCCGTCCTTAAGCACGGCGCCACGCTCGATCGGGCGCAGAACGGTGACGACGTCGACGGCAGGGACGGCGCGGCCGGAGAGCCGCAGCATGCCGCGATTGCTGGCGCCGGTCGGAACCTCGATCATGGCGTCGAAGCGGCCGGTGCGAGCGTCGTAGTTGACGCGCGCGATGCGTGGTTCGCCGAGGGCGTGCGGCTCGACCTGGATGGCGCGCAGCTCGCGCTCGAAGCTGACCGCGATGTTCTTGGGCTCGCCGAGTTGGAATTGCTTGGACAGCGCGGCGGCGACCGTGTCCTCGACCTGCTTCGCCGGGATCGTGCGGCTGGCGCGGGTGACGATCACTTCGTTCAGGCCGTTGGTGTCGAGGCCGATCAGCGCGTGAGCGCGCACCGCCTCGATCACCGCGTCGGCGGACACCGTGCCGGTGGCGCCGAGGTCGGGCGCGCGGAAGATCGCCACGTTGGCAATGATGCCGGCGCGGTCGACCAGATCGCCGATGCGCACGATATCGCCGGTGACGATGGCCTCGGCGCGCAGCACCGGCTTTTGCTGATCGAGCGGTGGCAGCGTCTGCGCCGTGGCGGCGCTGACGGCGAGGAGACTGGCGAGGGCTACGGTGCAGAGACGGATCATGATTTTGCCTCAGCGCATCAGGTTGGAGGTTGCCGACAGCATCTGGTCGGCGGCGGTGATGACCTTGCCGTTCATTTCATAGGCGCGCTGCGCGGCGATCAGATCGGAGATTTCGCTCACCGCCTCGACGTTGGCCTGTTCGAGATTGCCTTGCTGGAGATCGCCGGCGCCGTCG
Source organism: Hyphomicrobiales bacterium (assembly GCA_031389925.1). Lineage (GTDB taxonomy): Bacteria > Pseudomonadota > Alphaproteobacteria > Rhizobiales > Xanthobacteraceae > Pseudolabrys. The sequence continues at coordinate 1,378 of JANMSZ010000224.1, forward strand.
ACGCCGGGCAGGCCGTCCTGCGGCGTGCCGGAGGCGGGCGTCTCGGTGAACATGTTGTCGCCGACCGAGAGCAGGCCGGCCTGGTTGATGAAGCGCGTCAGCGACAATTGGCCGATCACCGTGGGCGTCGTGGTGCCTTGCGGCGTGACCGAGACCTGGCCCTGCGAGTTGATGGTCAATCCGGTCGAATTGGCCGGGATCGAAATCGCCGGCTGCACGACATTGCCTTGTGCGGTGACGATGCGGCCCTGCGCGTCCATCTGGAACGAGCCGTCGCGGGTGTATGAGTAAGTGCCGTCGGGCAACTGGATCTTGAAGAAGCCGTCGCCGCGCACCGCGACGTCGAGGCTCGAGCCGGTGGCCGACAGTGTGCCCTGCGTCATCAGGCGCGGCGTGCCGACGGTCTTGACGCCGCCGCCGAGATCGATGCCGACCGGCAGGATGTTGCCCGCCGCCGAGGTCTGCGTGCCGACACGGCTGACGTGCTCGTAGAGCAAGTCCTGAAATTGCGCGCGCTGGCGTTTGTAGCCGGTGGTGCGCATGTTGGCGATGTTGTTCGAGATGACCTGAACATTGAGTTCCTGGGCCTGCATCCCGGTCGCCGCGGTGTGTAGAGCTCGCATCTAACTAATCCCTTTGGCGTTCAGTTCGGTACTTCGGCGAGTTTGGTCATCGCCGAGCGTTGCATATCGGCCTGCTGCGAGAGCATCGAGGCGACCTGCGTATAGGTGCGCGTCACCTCGATCATGCGCGTCATCTCGACGACGGCGCGCACGTTGGATTTTTCGACCATGCCTTGCATGATGCGCGACGCCTTGGTCGGCTGCGGCGTCTCGCCGGCGATGGCGAACGCGCTGTTGCCGTCCTTCCGCAAATTCTGGGCGTTGCCGATCGAAACCATGCGCAGTGCGCCGCGCTGCGAATCCGTCGTGCCGTTGCCTTCGCGTACGCTGATGGTGCCGTCGGCGCTGATCGAGACCTGGTTGTCGGTCGGCTGGAAGGTGATCGGTCCGGCATCGCCGAGCACCTGATAGCCTTCGCTGGTCACCAGCTGACCTTGGGCGTTGATCTGCATCGAGCCGTTGCGCGTGTAGCGTTCGCCGCGCGGCGTCTGCACGACGAGAAACGCCTTGCCGTCGATGGCGACGTCGAGCGGGTTGCCGGTCTTCTCGACCGGGCCGGCGGAAAGATCGTGCCAGGTGCCGCGGTCGCGCACGAAGCTGACGCGGTTGCCGGTCTGATCGGCGCGCGCGTTCGAATTGAGAAATTCCTCGAATACCGAACCGTCGGCTTTGAAGCCGGTCGTATTCAGGTTGGCGATATTATTCGCGACCACTTCGAGTTCGCGGCTGAGCGCGACCTGACGAGATAGTCCGACCAGAAGCGTATTCTGCATCGGTAACTCCCCTAGCTATCGGATCAATCGCCCCTCCCGAGGGCGACTGCGCCGAACCTTGACCACCGAGCTCTCCCAAGCCGGGTGGCTGACGGTTTCATTGCAGCCGCCGTGCCAAGACAATAACTATAGTTAAATCAATGTGTTGTGTTGTTTGGCCGATCGTGAGGCCCCGGCAAGAACGGCCGTTTTCGCTCGTGACCCGGCAAAAGATTCCCCATAGGGGCGCCTCTGAAAGCATCTGTTAACCATACCGACCTAGTTTTGAATTCGGGGGGCGCGGGTCGCGCATTCGCGGCGCATCGCACAAGCGACGCCGCGCGCGAGCCTGCCCAGCATGTGCGAACCGGGGTAAATTCAATGGCTGCAGCCAAATCCAAGAAAAAAGACGCGGATCTTGACGAGGCCGAGGAAGACGGCGCGGCGCCGGCAGCCAAGGTCAGCAAGAAGCCGTCGATGAAGATGATGATCATCGCGGCGGCCGGCGTTCTGGTGCTCGGCGGCGGCGGCTATGGCACCTACGCCATGTTCTTCGGCGCCAAGCCCGAAAAGCCGAAGGTGGCCGAGATCAAGCCGGCGATCTTCGTCGATCTGCCGGATGTGCTGGTCAATCTTTCGAACGCCGGCACCGACCGCACGCAATATCTCAAGGTCAAGATCGTGCTCGAGGTGCCGGATGCGGCCGTCGTCGCGCTGATCCAGCCGCTGATGCCGCGCGTGATGGACGCCTTCCAGACTTACTTGCGCGAATTGCGGCCGACCGATCTCGACGGCTCTGCCGGGCTGTACCGGCTCAAGGAAGAGCTGACGCGGCGGGTCAACGTCTCGGTGTCGCCCAACCACATCACCGCCGTGCTGTTCAAGGAGATCATCGTCCAGTGACGATGCGACGAATTTTAAGCGCCTGACCTAATTCTAGAAAGCACAGCTACCCGATGGCGACGACCCAAATCGACCAAGACGCGCTGGCGGCCGAGTGGGGCGTTGCGCTTGAATCGGAAACCGGCACGCCGGCCCCCAATGCCGAGGCTTTGTCGGCGGCCATAACCGACGACGCCGCCGCGCAATGGGCGGCGATGGTCGACGACGGCTCAGGCTTCCAGTCCGCCAAAGGCGGCGCCGAGCGCATCCTCAACCAGGAAGAAATCGACAGTCTGCTCGGCTTCAGCCTGAGCGACGTCACGCTCAACGACAATTCCGGCATCCGCGCCATCATCGACTCGGCGATGGTGTCCTACGAGCGCCTGCCGATGCTCGAAATCGTCTTCGACCGCCTGGTGCGGCTGATGACGACCTCGCTGCGCAATTTCACCTCGGACAACGTCGAAGTCTCGCTCGACCGCATCACCTCGGTGCGGTTCGGCGATTACCTCAATTCGATTCCGCTGCCGGCGATCCTCGCGGTCTTCAAGGCCGAGGAATGGGAGAACTTCGGTCTCGCCACCGTCAATTCCAGCCTGATCTACTCGATCATCGACGTGCTGCTCGGCGGCCGGCGCGGCCAGAACACGGTGCGGGTCGAGGGCAGGCCCTACACCACGATCGAGACCAATCTGGTCAAGCGCATGATCGAGGTGGTGCTGGCCGACGCCGAACTCGCCTTCAAGCCGCTGTCGCCGGTCAAGTTCAATATCGACCGGCTCGAGACCAATCCGCGCTTTGCCGCGATCTCGCGGCCTGCCAATGCCGCGATCCTGGTGCGGCTGCGCATCGACATGGAAGACCGCGGCGGCAACATCGAATTGCTGCTGCCTTACGCGACCATCGAGCCGATCCGCGCCACGCTGCTGCAGATGTTCATGGGCGAGAAGTTCGGCCGCGACCCGATCTGGGAAGGCCATCTCGCCACCGAAATCGGCCAGGCGCAGATCGACGTCGATGCCGTGCTGTATGAGCAGAAACTGCCGTTGCGCAAGATGATGGCGCTCAACGTCGGCGATACGCTGATGCTCGAACTCAAGCCCGAGGCTTTGGTGTCGGTGCGCTGCGGCGACATCACGCTGACCGAGGGCCGCATGGGCAAGGTCGGCGACCGGGTCGCTGTGCGCGTCGCCAAACCGCTGCGCCGGCCGCGCACGACGTTTGCGATGTTCGAAAAGGCCGACGAACCCACCAATCGGATGGAGGTCCCGTGAGCACCAACTACGGTTTCTTGATCGAGAGCTTGGTCTCGATCCTGTTGCTGTTCACGATCCTCTATTGCGTGCGGCTCAATAAGCAGCTCCGCCTGCTCAAGGCCGACGAGCAATCGCTGCGCGCCACCATTTCCGAATTGATCACCGCCACCGAAATCGCCGAGCGCGCCATCGGCGGGCTTAAGGCGACCATGCGCGAGGGCGAGCAGACCTTGAACGAGCGGCTCAACCGCAGCGAACAGATGTCGACCGATATCGAGCGCCAGCTCAAGGCGGGCGAAGAGTTGCTGGCGAAGATCACGCGCATTACCGGCGCCGGCCGCGCGGCCGAGGAGCCGGTGGCCGCCATACCCGACGCGAAATCGGTCGCGGCCGCGGCGCAAGCCTTTGCCGAGCGCACCCGCGCGCGCTCGATCGGTCAATCCAACGGTCTTGCGGCATGATCCGCTTTGCGCGCGATTTCCGGCTGATCCCGATTGTTCTGTTGGCGACGGTCTGCCTGTTCGCGCTCAAGGTGTCGGGCCTGGTGTTCGACGGCGGTTATACGCTGGCCGAGCGGCTGCAGAACCGCCACAAGCCGAAGATGACCACGGCCGAGGACGTGCCGGCCTATCCGAAGATCACCATCGCCGACCAGAATGTCATGCCGGCCGCCTCGGGCGCGCCGTCGGGCAAGCCCTGGGCGCAGGAGATGTTCGGCTATAACGACGCCAACAAGAATGACATCACCGGCTCGACCAAGAAAGAAGACGCGCCGCCGGCCGCCGCAGGGCCCGCGCTCAAGACCAGCGAAAAGCCGCCGGAACCGGCCAAGCTCGAAATCGCCGGCAACGCCTATCCGCTGGAGCCCGGCAAGATCAATTCGCCGGGCGAGCGCGCCGTACTCGAGCGGCTGCAGGATCGCCGTCAGGAACTGGAGAGCCGCACCCGCGATCTGGAGATGCGCGAAAACCTGCTGAAGGCCGCGGAAAAGCGCGTCGAAGCCAAGGTGACCGAACTCAAGGAGGTCGAAGCGCGCGTCAATAGCGCGATCGGCCTACGCGAGAAGACCGAGGCCGAGCGCTTCAAGAGCATCGTCACGATGTACGAGAACATGAAGTCGAAGGACGCCGCCCGCATCTTCGACCGGCTCGAGCTGAAGATCCTGGTCGACGTCGCGACCCAGATAAAGTCGGCGAAGATGTCCGAAATCATGGCGGCCATGACGTCCGAAAGCGCCGAGCGGCTCACCGTCGAACTCGCCAACCGCGCCAGTTCGACGCCGAAGACGCAAAGCGCCGAGCAACTGCCCAAGATCGAAGGCAAGACCAGCGCCAACTGAGTGTTGCCGTGGCGGATTGCCGTTGGCCGGCCGCAAATTGGGCGGCGGTAAATTGGCACGGTTAACGCGCCGTTAAACGCAAAACCCTAGGCTGGCCGGACCGGCAGTGTTGCCGGCTGGATCGCTTCATGAACGCTTTGCCCCTCAGCAGGAAGGCGATGCGCGCGGCGCTTGACGCGCTGCTGCTCGTGCTTGCGCTGACGGTCGCCGACGTGGCGAAAGCCGCCGAGCGGGTCAAGGGCGAACTCAGTATCCTCACCGATTCCGGTTTTGCGCGGCTGATCTTCCGCATGGACGAGGAAGTGGAGGCCAAGGTCCGCATCTCCGGCGCGATCATGGTCATCACTTTCGCCAAGCCGATCAGCGTCGCGGTCGATCGTATCAATGCCAGCGCGCCGGATTTCGTCAGCGCGGCGCGGCTCGATCCGGACGGCTCCGCGATCCGCATCGCGTTGGCGCGCCAGGTGAAGGTCAATACCATCCCCGCCGCCGAGCGGCTGTACGTCGATCTGTTGCCCGATACCTGGAAGGGCGTCATGCCCGGGCTGCCGCAGGAGGTCGTCGACGATCTGTCGCGGCGCACGCGCGAGGCCGAACGCCAATTGCGCGCGCAGCGAGCGGCGACCAAGCAGAAGCAGCCGCCGCTGATCCGCGTCAAGGTCGCGAGCCAGCCGACCTTCATCCGTTATGTCTTCGATCTGCCCGCGGCCGTGGCTGTGACGCCGGACCGCGCCGACGGCAAGGTCACGCTGAATTTCGACCAGCAGATCCGATGGGATCTGGCGGACGCCAAGGCGACAATGCCGGCGTCGCTGGAGTCGATCGAAGCGGAAACCGATTTCGCTTCGACCGCGGTGATCTTCACGCTCAACGGTTCGCCGGAGGTGCGCACGTTCCGCGAGGACGGCAGCATCGTCGTCGATGTCGGTCTCAACGCCGCCAAATCGCTCACCGCGCCGCGATCGCAGGCCAAGGAAACCCCGGCCGTCGCCGCTGCCGCGCCCGGCAAAGTGCCGGTGATCGAGCCGCCGGAAACCGTGCCGGCGAAAGGTTCGGCCGCGACGCTGCCGCCATTGACCGACGCGCCTGCGCCCGCGCCGGCCGCCGCATCTGCACCGGCCAAGGCCGTCCAGAATTCGCCGCGGACCGCGCCACCGGCACCCGTCGCCGCCGCAGCGCCGGTTGCGCCGCCAGCGCCAGCGCCGGTAGCCGCGCCAGTGGCGGCCGCTGCGCCGGTCGCCGCACCAGCCGCACCCGTAGCCGCTGCCGCACCCGTCGTTGCCGAACTCGCGCCTGCGCTGCCGCCGACAATGCTCGCCGCCGCATCGAGCGAACCCGCCCCCGCGCCGCCGGCCCCTGTGGCCGCGCCGCGGCCCGCGCCCCGTACGGACGGCGCGGTCGTTGCCGTCATGACGCGGTCTGGCGACAATCTGCGCGTCGAACTGCCGTTCGCGGTGCCGACGCCGGCGGCGGTATTCCGCCGCGCCGACATTCTGTGGCTGGTGTTCGACAGCGCCGCCAATATCGACATCGCCGCGCTGACCGTCGATTCCGCGCAGTTGATCCGCAGCGCCGAATTCGTCCGCGGTCAGCAGGGCGAGGGCATCGTGCGCATCCGCCTGGAGCGGCCGCTGCTCGCCAGCCTGGATACCGACGGGCCGGGCTGGATCGTCAATATCGGCGACACCGCGACCGTGCCGACGCGCCCGCTTGCCGTGACCCGCGCGGTTGTCGGCAAGGACCGCGCCAGCATCGCCATCCCGTTCGCCGACGCACGCAGGATTCACACGATCGGCGACCGCGCGTTCGGCGACCGGCTCATGGTCGTCACCGCGCTCGGACCGGCGCGCGGCTTCATCAAGGCGCAGGACTTCATCGAACTGCGGACGCTGCCGTCGACGCATGGCGTGGTGGTGCAGCCGATCGCCGACGACATCACGGCCGAGCTCGCGGTCGACAAGATCACGATCGGCCGTCCCGGCGGGCTGTCGCTTTCGGCGACGGTGCTCGGCAGCCAGCAGCAGGTCGCGCCGAGCTTCCGCGCGATGACATTCGACACGCAGACGTGGGGCTTCGACCGTCAGGCCAAGTTCAGCGAACGGCAGTCCGAGCTGATCCGGATCGCCGCCGCGGCGCCGAAGACCCAGCGCAAGCCGGCGCGCTTCAACCTGGCGCGGTTCTATCTGGCGCAGGATATGCCGGCGGAGGCGAAAGCGGTGATCGACGTCGCGCTCGCCGACGATCATGGCGCCGAGGACGTCACCGGCAGCGTGCTGAAGGCCATCGCCAATGTGCTGATGGACCGGCCCGAGGAAGCGCTCAAGGAATTGGCCAAGCCGTCGGTCGGCAGCCAGCAGGATGCGCCGATCTGGCGCGCCATCGCGCTGGCGCGTCAGGGCCGCTGGGAAGAAGCCCGCAACGGTTTCAAGAATCTCGACGCCGCGATCGGCGCGCTGCCGATCCAATTGCAGCGCATGGCCATCGCCCAGTCGCTGCGCGCCTCGATCGAAGTGCGCGACTTCACCGGCGCCACCCGCATGGTCAACGAACTGGAGAGCATCGGCGTGCCGCCCGAGTTGGAGGCGTCGATCGCGGTGCTGACCGGACGCCTGAACGAGGGCCTCGGCCGCAGCGAAGACGCGCTCGCCAATTACCGTAGCGCGGCGGCATCGAACGAACGCCGCTCGGCCGCGCAAGGCCGTCTGCGCGAGATTGTGTTGCTGTCCGCCTCAGGCGACATGCCGCGCAACGATGTCATCCGCGAACTCGAAACCGTCACGACGGTCTGGCGCGGCGACGAGACCGAGGTCGAAGGCCTCAAGCTGTTGGCCCACCTCTACACCGAGGACGGCCGCTATCGCGACGCCTTCCACACCATGCGCGCCGCGATGCGGGCGCATCCTAATTCCGATCTCACGCGCCAGATCCAGGACGAGGCGGCGGTGACGTTCGACAGCCTGTTCCTGGCCGGCAAGGGCGATGCGATGTCGCCGATCGAGGCGCTCGGCCTGTTCTACGACTTCCGCGAATTGTCGCCGATCGGCCGGCGCGGCGACGAAATGATCCGGCGGCTCGCCGACCGGCTTGTTGCCGTCGACCTTCTCGATCAAGCGGCGGAATTGCTGCAGCACCAGGTCGACAATCGTCTGAAAGGCGCTGCGCGCGCGCAGGTCGCGACCCGCCTGGCGACGGTCTATCTGATGAACCGCAAGCCGGATCGCGCGCTCGCGACGCTGCAGCATACGCGCACGTCGGATCTGCCCAACGAGTTGCGCGATCAGCGGCTGTTGCTCGAGGCGCGCGCGATCTCCGATACCGGCCGCCGCGATCTGGCGCTGGAATTGATCGCCAATATCAAGGGCCATGAGGCGCAGCGCCTGCGCTCGGATATCCTGTGGGCGGCGCAGCGCTGGCGCCAGGCGGCCGAGCAGATCGAGCTGCTGCATGGCGAGCGCTGGCGCGAGTTCTCGCCACTCAGCGATGCCGAGCGCGTCGATATCCTGCGCGCGGCAATCGGCTATCAACTCGGGGGCGAGGCGCTGAGCCTGTCGCGGCTGCGCGAGAAATACGCGGCCAAGATGGTGGAAGGGCCGGATGCCCGCGCGTTCGACATCGTCAGCGCGCCGGTCGGCGTCTCCGGGTCCGAGTTCAAGGACGTCGCCAAGCGCGTGACGAATGTCGACACGCTCAATAGCTTTCTGACCGATATGCGGGCGCGCTATCCGGACGCCGCGGTTTCGCCGGCGGCGCCGCCTGCCGCCAATCCGAAAACGCCGATATCCAAGGTCGAGACGCCGGCGAAGGTCGCCGCCAATCCGCCGAAGAAGCCGGAGGCCGCTGCGTCGCCGCTGCCGCCGAAGGTGCCGGCGGGTGTGCCGCTCAAGCCGGATACGGCGCCGACAGGATCGATCGGGCCGCGGCTGCCGAAGGCTGGCGCGGTCGCGCGCTAACTTCCGTAACTCTGGATCAGCGAGCCGGCGACCAGGCTCCAGCCGTCCACCAGCACAAAGAAGATGAGCTTGAACGGCAACGACACCACGACCGGTGGCAGCATCATCATGCCCATCGACATCAGCACCGAAGCCACCACCAGATCGATGATCAAGAACGGCAGGAATAAGAGAAAGCCGATCTCGAAGGCGCGCTTGAGCTCGGAGATCATGAAGGCCGGCACCAGCACGCGCAACGACAGTTCGTCGGGGGTGGCCGGGGCGTCCGTTTTCGACATGTCGATGAACAGCTTGAGGTCCTTCTCGCGCACGTTCTTCTGCATGAAGGCGCGCAACGGTATGACGCCGCGCTCGAAGGCCTGCTGGACGGTGATCTCGTTGGCGACGAGCGGGCGGATGCCGGTGTCGTAGGCGACCTGCAGGGCGGGGCCCATCACGAAGGCGGTGAGGAACAGCGCGAGCGACACGATCACGGCGTTGGGCGGCGCCGTGGCGGTGCCAAGCGCGGTGCGTAACAGCGAGAGCACGACGACGATACGTGTGAACGAGGTCATCATCACGAGGATCGACGGCGCCAGCGACAGCACCGTGAGCATCGCGATCATCTGAATGACGCGTTCGGTCAGGCCGCTATTGGGGCCTTGTCCGAAATTGACGCTGATATCTTGCGCGGCAGCGGGCGAGGTTGCCGCTGCGATCATCAGCCCGGTTACTCCGATCGCCACCGTCACAAGACGGACACGGCGGTCGGAAATTCCTATCACGTCTTCCCTGGCGGACGGCCCAGCAAGCTGGCCATCTCCTCTTCGAGATTATCGTAGAGATCCTTGCCCGGCGTCGGCGGCGGTTCGGGACGGGATTCGAACTTGGGATCGAACTTGGGTTCGACTCTTGGTTCGGGTCTGGCTTCCGGCTTGGCGTCGAATTTCGGTTCAGGCTTGGCGTCGAACTTCGGTTCGAAGCGCGGATCGACCCGCAGCTTGTAATCGCGCGGCGGCGTGCGCGGCGCGGCATTGGCGGCGAGGGGATCGGTCACCGGCGGCCGGTTTTCCGGCGGGCGGCGGAGCGCCGCTTCAAGCTGCTGGGCCATCTCTGCGAGGTTGTGATCGGTCTGCGGCTCGGGCACTGAGGGTGGCGGCGGTGCTGCGCTGGCGCGCGCGGCCGGTTCGATGCGCGGCGGCGGCGCGACCGTCTCCGGCGGATTGAGGCGGGTCGACAATTCGGCGGCCAGCCCGGTGAGGCTGTCGGCGGGACGAGGGCGCGCGCCGGGCTCGGGCGTATGCCAGGGTTCTTCCGTCGCCGGCGAACGATAGGGCCGGGGCGGCGCCACCGACGCCGGCTCGCCGATCGGCTGCAACGGCCAGGAATTTTCGACGGCGGCGTTCGCGCTGGTGCGCGACGGCGTCTCAACTCGGCCCGGCTCGCGGGTCACTTCGCGGGCGCCGACGGCGCGCACGATATTGGGCTCCACGACCAGATCGGTCGGGCCGCCGATCATCAACAGATGTTCGATGTTGTCGCGGCGAATCAGAACGAGACGCCGGCGTCCGTCGACGGTCGCGGCATCGATCACGGCCAGCCGCGGCTGGCGTCCGCCGCGGCCTGCGCCGCCCAGGCGATTGGCGCCGAAACGGCGCACCAGCCAGGCGGTCAATCCGATCAACGCCAGCACCACCGCGAAGGCGATAAAGAATTTCGCGGCCAGCGGCATTTCCGTGCCGAACAGGTCGAACATCAAGTCGCTCCGTCGTTTACCCACCAGGCGAGAATCGCCCGAATGGTTAACACCGCTCGGCATTATTTGCCGCCCGGACTACTAACACTTCATTAACAAATTACCGGCGGCATTGCATCTAGCAGCCAGTTTTCAAATAAGACGGGTGGTAAGCGGTTATGGAACCGCCCGGTTCCGGTGCTTATTTACCAGCCATTAACCATACGCCCGGCAAAGTCTGCCTAGTGCGGTCGCTCTCGCGTCGAGATCGATCGCCTCAGGGGACTGGGGGAGACAAAATGGCGATCACCGACATTCCGATCTTCTCGATGCTGCGCACACGGCTGCAATACAGCCAGGAGCGCCAGCGCGTCCTGTCCGAGAACGTCGCCAACGCCGACACCCCGAATTACCGCGCGCGCGACCTGAAGGCGCCGAAATTTCCCGCCCCGAACGAAATGACCACCGCCACCGTGTCCAGCGTGTCGCTGGCGCGCACCGAGGGCGGCCACATCGGTGCGCTGCCGGGCGGCACGACGTTCGGCACCGAGGCCAAGAACAATTACGAAGTGCGGCCGACCGGCACGGCCGTCAATCTCGAGGACGAGATGATGAAAGTCGCCGCCAACCAGATGGACTACCAGGCCGCGACCGCGCTCTACACCCGCAGTCTCGGACTTCTCAAGGTCGCGCTCGGCAAACGCTAACAACCGCGCCAAATCCAACGAAACATTTGCGCGTAGGAGCACCTGATGGATTTTCTCAAGAGCATGTCGATCGCCGCCTCCGGCCTGCGCGCTCAGGCCGGCCGCATGCGGGTGATCTCGGAAAATATCGCCAACGCGGATTCGACGCCGTCGCGTCCCGGCGCAGACCCCTACCGCCGCAAGGTGCCGACCTTCGTCAGCGAATACGACCGCGCGCTCGAAGCGCGCACCGTCGGCTTCGGTAAGGTGAAGCCCGATCAATCCGATTTTCGTTTGAAATACGAACCGGGTCATCCGATGGCCGACGCCAACGGCAACGTCAAATATCCCAACGTCAACGCCTTGGTCGAAATGACCGATATGCGCGACGCCCAGCGTTCTTACGAAGCCAACGTCAACGTGATCAGCGCCACGCGGCGCATGCTCCAGCGCACCATCGACATCCTCAAAGCCTGACGCGTGATCCCGAAAAGTGGGAACCGGTTTTCGGAAAAGATCACGCGAAGAACAGAGAAATAGGAATCAACGATCATGGCTTCACCGCTCGCCGCCGCCAGTGCCTATGCCAGTGTCGCCCGCATCGCCGATCCGTCCGCAGCCCTCGCGGGTGCGCTGGGCGGCGGAGCCAAAAGCGAAACCAGTTTCACCTCCGTGCTCAAGGAGGCGATGAATGCCGTCACCGAGAGCGGCAAGAAGTCCGACACCCAGACCCGCGCCATGGCCAACGGCAAGTCCAACATGGTCGACGTCGTCACCGCGGTCGCCGAAACCGAAGTGGCGATCGATGCGGTGGTGGCGGTGCGCGACAAGGTGATCGCGGCCTACGAAGAAATCATGAGAATGCCGATCTGATTTGCCCCGAGCGGGGACACGTAAAGGAACTCAATGACCGGACCTGAAGTACTCGATGTCGCCCGCGAAGCGATTTATACGCTGATCATCGTCTCGGCGCCGGTGATGCTGGTGGGCCTTGCGGTCGGCGTCGCCATTTCCTTGCTCCAGGCCCTGACCCAAATCCAGGAAATGACGCTGGCCTTCGTGCCCAAGATCTTGGCGATCTTCGTGTCGCTGCTGGTCGCGCTGCCCTTCATGGCCGACAAGTTGCACGCCGAGATGCTGCGGATCGCTGCCCGCATCGTCAGCGGTTAAGCGCATGATCCCGAAAAGTGGGCACCGGTTTTCGGGCAAGATCATGCGCAAGAAAAAAATCTAGATGCGCTTCGATGTCTCATATCTGCCGGCGCTCGCCGCCGCGTTCCTGCTGACCTTCGCGCGGGTCGGCACCATGATCATGCTGCTGCCGGGCATCGGTGAAATGACGGTGCCGGCGCGGGTGCGGCTCACCATGGCGCTGGTGCTGACCGGCATCCTGCTGCCGATGCATCAGAAAGCCTATACGGTCGATCTCAATACGCTCGGCCCGGTGTTCCTCGTCCTGGTGCAGGAATTGATCGTCGGCGCGGTGCTCGGCCTGACCGCGCGGCTCGCGATTTCGTCGCTACAGGTCGCCGGAACGGTCGTCGCGCAACAACTCGGCCTCGGCTTCGTCACCGCGATCGATCCGACCCAGAACCAGCAGGGCCTGCTGGTTGGCAACTTCCTCACCGTGCTCGGCATCACGCTGATTTTCGCCACCGATCTGCATCACCTGGTGATCGCCGGGCTCAACGACAGCTATACGCTGTTCGCGCCAGGCGAAATGCCGCTGGTCGGCGACGTCGCCCAGCACATCACCAAGGTCATCGCGACGTCGTTCCGCATCGGCATTCAGCTCTCGGCGCCGTTCCTGGTATTCGGCCTGCTGTTCAATCTCGGCCTCGGCGTGTTGTCGCGGCTGATGCCGCAGATGCAGGTGTTCTTCATCGGCATGCCGCTGTCGATCCTGCTCGGTTTCGTGCTGTTGATCGTCGTGATCGGCGCGATGATGGGCACCTTCACCGGCTATCTCGAAGGCGTGCTGCGCGATATCGCGCCGCATAGCTGACCGGAGCGGACATGGCCGAAGGCGCAGACGACGGAGACAAAACAGAAGACCCAACACAAAAGCGTCTCGACGACGCTCTGCAGCGCGGCGACGTGGTCAAGAGCCAGGAGGTCAACACCTGGTTCGTGATCGGCGGCGCTACATTGGTGCTGGCCAACTTCAGCGTCGGCATGAGCGAGAGCCTGACCACGTTGATGCGCGGGCTGATCTCCAATGCGCACAGCATCAGGATGGATGGGCCGGCGCTGCCGCATCTATTTCAGAAGATCGGCTTTGAGATGCTTGCGGCCGTGGCGGTGCCGTTCCTGGTGCTGACGCTCGCGGCCTTGGCCGGCAACCTCGTGCAGCACCGGCTGGTCTGGTCCTACGACGGGCTGACGCCGAAATTCTCCAAGATTTCGCCGATGGCCGGCATGAAGCGGCTGTTCTCCAAACAGGCGCTCGCCAACCTCGCCAAGGGGATCGTCAAACTCATCGTGATCGGCAGCGTGCTGACCGCGATGATGTGGCCCGAGTGGGGCCGGCTTGAAGGCCTTGCGCGTACCGACCCGGCGGCGATCATGCCGCTGACTTTTACGCTGTCGGTCAAGCTGATGACGGCGGTGGTCGCCATATTGGCGGCGGTGGCCGCCGCGGACTATCTGTTTCAATACCGCGACTGGTTCTCGCGGCAGAAAATGTCGCTGCAGGAAATAAAGGAAGAGTTCCGCCAGACCGAGG
>JANMSZ010000251.1:0-3123 GCA_031389925.1 Hyphomicrobiales bacterium
CCGACGGTGGGCTTGAGCGAGGGCGCCAGATCGATCTGATAGGACGACACCTCGAGCACGTAAGCGCGGGCTTTTCCGTTCACTTGTGCGAAATCCTCCAGCGCCAGCACCGGCACGCCGATATTGCCGCCCATCTGCGCGTCGATGCCGGCGCTCTTGAGCAGATGCGTGATCAGCGCGGTGGTGGTCGATTTGCCGTTGGTGCCGGTGATCGCGACCAGCGGACAGGCGGCGCCGGACATCGCGCGTTGCAGACAGAACAGTTCGATGTCGCCGATGATCTCGACACCGGCTTTGGTGGCGAGCGTCACCGACCAATGCGGCGTCGGATGCGTCAGCGGCACGCCGGGCGCCAGCACCAGCGCCGCGATCTTCGTCCAGTCGAGTTCGCGCAGGTTCTGCGTCGTGACGCCCGCGGCTTGGGCCGCTGCGACGCTCTTTTCGTTATCGTCGAAGGCGATGACGTCGGCGCCGCCCTGCATCAAAGCCTGCGCCGACAGCAGGCCGGAAGACCCGAGGCCGAAAACCGCGACCCGCTGCCCGACGAAGGTGGTGATGGGGATCAAAGACTATCTCAACTTCAGCGTCGCGAGGCCCGCCAGCGCCAGCACCACGGCGATGATCCAAAAGCGGATCACGATCTGGGGCTCGGTCCAGCCCTTCTGCTCGTAATGATGATGGATCGGCGCCATGCGGAACACGCGTTTGCCCGTGAGTTTGAACGACACCACCTGCACGATCACCGACACCGCTTCGAGCACGAACAGCCCGCCGATGATGGCGAGCACGATCTCGTGCTTGATGGCCACCGCGACCGTGCCGAGCAGGCCACCGAGCGACAGCGAGCCGGTGTCGCCCATGAAGATCGAGGCCGGCGGCGCGTTGAACCAGAGGAATCCCAAACTCGCACCGATCACGGCGCCGCACAGCACCGCCAGTTCGCCGGTGCCGGGCACATAGCGGATCTGCAGATACTCGGAGAACAGCGCGTTGCCGACGAGATACGAAATCAGTCCAAAGGCCGCGGCCGCGATCATCACCGGCACGATGGCGAGGCCGTCGAGGCCGTCGGTCAGATTGACCGCGTTGCCGGCGCCGACGATCACGAAGGCGCCGAGAATAAAGAATGCCCAGCCGAGATTGATCGCCAGATCCTTGAAGAACGGAAACACCAGCGAGGTCGAGGTCGGCGGCCGTCCGAGATGCGATAGCGCCACGCAGGCGATCACCGCGACCGTCGCCTCGGCGAACAGCCGGGTGCGGCCGGAAAATCCGGTATTGGCCTGCTGCTTGGTGACCTTGAGATAGTCGTCATAGAAACCGATGACGCCGAAGCTCAGCGTCACGAACAGCACGATCCAGACATAGGGATTGCTCGGGTTCGCCCACAGCAGCGTCGAGACCAGCAGGCCGGACAGGATCATCAGCCCGCCCATGGTCGGCGTGCCGACTTTGGTGATCAAATGCGACTGCGGGCCGTCGCTGCGGATCGGCTGGCCCTTGCCCTGCTTGAGGCGCAACAGGTCGATGATCGGGCCGCCGAACAGGAACACGAAGACCAGCGCGGTGACGATGGCGCCGCCGGTGCGAAAGGTGATGTAACGAAAGACGTTGAGGAACGAGAGCTTGTCGGAGAGTTCGGTCAGCCAATAAAACATTCGAGGAAACCTTTAGGTCTGCGCCTCTTGAAGCGCGGCCTCTCTTGGAAATTGCCGTTCCAGCGCCTTGACGATCGGGCCCATTTTCGAGCCCAGCGAACCCTTCACCATCACCGCGTCGCCGTCGCGAAGGGCGTCGAGGACGGACGATTCCAACGCCGCCGCGGTTTCGGCATAGCCGCCCCGGCGGCTGGAGGGAAGTGCCTCCCACAGCGCATGCATCTGCGGGCCGGAGCAATACACAAGATCGACACCGGCGGCCTCGAGGGGCGCGGCCAGCGCACGGTGCAGTTCGTCGCCCTGGTCGCCCAGTTCCAGCATGTCGCCCAAAACGGCGATGCGGCGGCCTTGCGGGCCGATGGCCGCCTGGCCGAGCAGCGCGATCGCCGCCCGCATCGAGGCGGGGTTGGCGTTGTAGCTTTCGTCGATCAGCAGCGCTTTGCCGTTCGGCAGTTTCAAAGTCATGCGCGCGCCGCGCCCGGTGGCGGGCTTGAGCCGGTCGAGCGCCAGCGCCGCCAGCGCCAGATCGGCGCCGGCCAGGACCGCCGCCGTGAGCACCGCCAATGAATTGAGCACCAGGTGCTTGCCCGGCGCGCCCAGTTTGTAGGTGACGTCCTCGCCGAGGATGCTGGCTTCGACGGTGGAGCTGTCGGACTGCAGCGACAGCCGCTTGAGCCGCGTGTCGGCCTTGGCATCCTCGCCGAAGGTGACAATACGCGCGACCTTCGCTGCTTTGGCGGCGGCGGCAAGGCGGGCATATTGGCTATTGTCGCGGTTGAGGATCGCCGCGCCGCCCGGTTCGATGCCGGAAAAGATTTCCGCCTTGGCATCGGCGATCTTGTCGAGGCTGCCGAAATATTCCAAATGCACCGGCTCGACCGTCGTCACGATGGCGACGTGCGGGCGCACCAGCGCGGTGAGCGGCGTGATCTCACCGGCATGGTTCATACCGATTTCGAACACGGCGTAATTCACATTCGCCGGGCAGCGGGCGAGCGACAGCGGCACGCCCCAGTGATTGTTGTAGGACGCGACCGACGCATAAGTTTCGCCATCGGCGCCGAGCGCCAGCCGCAACGCCTCCTTGGTGCCGGTCTTGCCGACCGAGCCGGTGACGCCGATCACTTTGGCCGACGTGAGACGCGCGCGCGATGCGCGGCCGAGATCGCGCAAACCATCGAGCACGTCGTCGACTTCGAGCAGCGGGGCATCCGCCGCGAATTTGATCGTGCGATTGCGGGCGACCACGGCAACACCGGCGCCATTCTTCATCGCCGCTTCAACGAAGTCATGGCCGTCGCGGTTGTCGCCCTGGATGGCGAAGAACGCCTCGCCTTTGCCGACGCTGCGGCTGTCGATGGAGATGCCGGTGACGCCGGCCGGCAGCGCGCCGGATTTGTCCGCGCGCATCGCGGTGGCCATGTCGGAGAGGGTCCACAGCGCACTCATGCGACTTTGCCTTTCA
>JANMSZ010000268.1:0-7069 GCA_031389925.1 Hyphomicrobiales bacterium
CCAGGACATAGGCATTGAGCACGCGCGCCTTCTCGATCGCCAGAAGATGTGCGTCGGCGAGTTCGACGGCGGAGAAGTCCTTCTTCGCCAGTCCGTCGCGTGCCGCCGCCAAGCTGAGCGAGGTCAGTTCACTCATTGGGAACGTCGCACGCGAAAGCGGCCTTCTTCGGCGTCTTTTTGGGCGCGATCTGCCTGATGATGACGGTGCCATCGGCTTGCTGCTCGCGGATCAACTCGCCCGGCTGCGGCAGACCCAGTCTGCGCAGGTCGTCGGCGGTATGGCCGGCCGGCATCTCACCACGGGAGATCGTCTCGACCATCTCCCACAGCATCTCGGCGTTCTGCTGTTCGCAAGCCAGGCACATTTATTCGATCACCTTCGGCACAAGGAAATAATGGTCCTCGCTCGCGGGCGCGTTTTGCAGCACGGCCTCGGCGTCGTCGCCGTCGGTTACCTTGTCGTGGCGCTTCTTCATCGCCATCGGCGTCACCGAGGTCATCGGCTCGACGCCCTTCACATCGACTTCCTGCAGCTGCTCGACAAAGGCGAGCATGGCGTTGATTTCGTCCTTCAAATGGTCGACCTCGCCCTCGGCCACCGCGATGCGGGCGAGATGCGCGATACGGCGGACGGTGGCGGCGTCAACGGACATCGGGTTCCTGGAAACGGAGCGGCTGTGGCGAGCCTATAGCAGAGCGCCTTTCGCCGCGACAACCGGGTAATACACTCTGCTACCATCGTCCCATGAGTCCCTCACCGACCCACGGCCGCTACCCCTATTCGCCCATCGCCGGGCGCCCCGTCTACGACTGGCCGGGCGGCAAGCGGCTCGCGGTCTATATCGGGCTCAATCTCGAATGGTTTTCGTTCGGCGAAGGCCTCGGCGCCGAGCTGGCGCCGGCCGGTCCCCAGCCGGACGTCCTGAACTACGCCTGGCGCGACTACGGCAACCGCGTCGGCGTGTTCCGCCTCGCCGAACTCTTCGCCGCGTTGAAGCTGCCGGTATCGCTGCTGGTCAATGCGGACATGTATGAGCACGCGCCGCAGGCGGTCGCGGCGTTTCCGGGCGCCGAGATCGTCGGCCACGGCCGCAGCAATTCCGAACGCCAAGGCACGCTCGACGAGGCGAACGAACGCGCGCTGATCGACGAGACCACCGCGACGCTCGAGCGGCACTCAGGTGCGCGCCCGCGCGGCTGGCTGGGCCCCTGGATCTCGCAATCGCACGCCACGCCCGACCTGCTGCAGGAAGCCGGCTACACGTATCTGCTGGACTGGTGCCATGACGACCAGCCGGTCTGGATGAAGACGCGCCAAGGCCACATCCTGTCGCTGCCCTACCCGCAGGAACTCAACGACATTCCGCAGATCGTCGCCCGCAAGCGCGAGGGCGCCGACTTCGCCGGCATGATCGTCGATACCTTCGATGTGATGCACGAAGAATGCGCCCGCCGCCCGCTGGTGATGGGCATCGCGCTGCATCCTTATCTGGTTGGGTGGCCGCACCGCTTCAAACATCTGGCGCGTGCGCTCAAACACATCGTTGGGAAGGCAGACGACCGGGTCTGGCTCACCACCGCCGGCGAGATCGCCGCCCATGCGGCAAAGCTGCCGCCGGGGACCGTCCCCTAACTACATGTTTTTGCCCATGCCGCGGATGCGCTTCGCCATCGCGCCCATGATGTAGGCGGCGAAATTCGGCACCTCGTCGACCATGAACCGGAAGGTACGCGCGTCGATCAGCGACAGTTCGCAGGCCTCCCGCGCCATCGCGGTAGACGACCGTGGATTGTCGTCGACCATCGACATGAAGCCGAGCGCCTCGTTTGGACCGATGCTCTCGACCACCGTGTCGCCGATCATCATATCGATCGCGCCGAACTGCACGATGTACATGCAGTCGCCGGGGTCGCCTTTGCTGAAGATGACGCCGCCGGCGGGCACTTTGACCGTCGCGCCGGCATTCTTGGCAAAGGTGCGCATATCGATGTCGAAGCGCTGCCGCTTGCCGCTGCTGATATTCATGTCATTCCCCCGAAAAGACGCCCTATGTGAATTGGTTTTTGCCGCCAAAGCAAGCGGGTGGTAGGCTGCGCTGCCGGGAAGGAGGATTTGTCATGATCACATTTCCAAATCTTTTTAACGTCTTCCCCGGTGCGGGCGGCAACTGGCAGAGCTTCGATACCCGATTCCTGTCGCCGAACGTGTCGGTCAATTTCGCTGGCAACCCAGCGGTGGAGCGCGAGGTCAACGAGGATGTCGCGAGCTATGGCCGTCAGATCGGCTGGCTCAACGATATCGTGGCGGCGCTCGCGGCGGCCGCTCCCGATACGTTAGCGGCGGTGCCGGCGGCGGAAAAATCGCTGATCAAGCTCAAGGCCGCGCAGGCCAAGATCGAAGAGATCAAGCAGCGGCGCAAGACCACCGCGCTCGACAGCGCGCGAGATGCGCTCGCCAATCTCGGCGCCTCCGACAAAGACGCCTACGGACGCTTGGTCCGCTCGCTCGATCCCGACCAGCCGCCGAGTGCCGAGTAGATGACCGTTGGCGCGCTGGTCGACATGGAGTTCGCGCCGCGCGGGTCGCTCATTGGGCTCGACCTCGGCACCAAGACTATTGGCGTGGCGGTGAGCGATCCCGACCGTAAGCTCGCCACCGGCGTCGAGACCGTGGCGCGGGCCAATTTCACCAAGGACGCCGCCCGCCTGCTGGCGCTCGCCGCCGAACGCAATGCCGTCGGCTTCGTGCTCGGCCTGCCGATCAATATGGATGGCTCGGAGGGGCCGCGCGCGCAGTCGACCCGCGCCTTTGCGCGCAATTTCGCGAAGTTAACCGATCTGCCAATCGGACTATGGGACGAGCGGCTGTCGACCGCCGCGGTCGAGCGCGAATTGATCGGCAACGACGTAAGCCGCGCCAAGCGTGCCGCGGTGATCGATCAGCACGCCGCGATGTATATCCTGCAGGGCGCGCTCGACCGGCTGGCTCATCTCAAGCGATAACAAAAAGGGCGGACCAAATGGCCCGCCCTCATTTGTCTCACGCTAGCGATCGATTAGCAGGCGATGCCGCCATTCATCGACGCTGGCGACGACGTACAGTTGCGGATGTTCGAGCGGCCATACGACCGGCCGGAGTAATAGCCCGGGCCCGGGTTGACGTAGACCGGCGCCGCCGCTGGCTCATAGGCATAGCCTTCGTAAGCCGGCTCATAGGCATAGCCCGGACCGTAGGCATAGCCCGGTTCGTCGTAGTAGTAGCCGTTGTTGTACGAGCTGGCCGCCGCCGCGCCGACCAGAGCGCCGGCGCCAAAGCCGACCGCCGCCGCGGTATTTCGTCCGTTGCGCGCTTCACTCGGCGACGCCGCCGCCAAGACCACCGCGCCCGTCAGAGCCGCAGCGACCGCATATTTCATAAAAGTCTTCATGATGCCTCCTTTGCGCCCCTTGGGGCGCGTGATGTTCGCCAATTCAACCCGCAAAGGACGGCAATGTTCCCGATTAGGCGTAAAACACGGCTCACGAAATTGTGCCCGCGGTATCGGGAACGGTTAACGCTGCCGTTGTGGATCGGCGGAACCCGCCCTTGCCGCGCCCCGGCGGAGGCCGTATAGGACTGGCTTTAATGACCATTGCGCCGAAATCAACTTTCGTCCTCAACCATCGGAATTTGTTGGGGATCGAAGGCCTTTCCGCTGCGGAAATCTCAGGTCTGCTCGACCTCGGCGAAGAATTCGTCGAGCTCAATCGCAAGATCGAGAAAAAGACCACCTCGCTGCGCGGCCGCACCCAGATCAACATGTTCTTCGAGGTCTCGACGCGCACCCAGGCGTCGTTCGAACTGGCCGGCAAACGGCTCGGCGCCGACGTCATGAACATGTCGGCAAGCTCATCGTCGATGCGCAAGGGCGAGACGCTGATCGACACCGCGATCACGCTCAACGCCATGCATCCCGACATCCTCGTGGTGCGCCATCACGCGTCTGGCGCGGTCGAACTCCTCGCCAGCAAGCTCGATTGCTCGGTGATCAATGCCGGCGACGGCGCCCATGAGCATCCGACCCAGGCGCTGCTGGACGCGCTCACCATCCGCCGCAACAAAGGCCGCATCGAAGGCCTGGTGATCGCGATTTGCGGCGACATCCTGCATTCGCGGGTGGCGCGCTCCAATATTATCCTGCTGAACCAGATGGGCGCGCGCGTGCGTGTCGTCGCCCCGACCACTTTGCTGCCGCCCGGCATCGAGCGCTTTGGCGTCGAGGTCGCGCGCGACATGCGCGAAGGCCTCAACGGCGCCGACATCGTCATGATGTTGCGGCTGCAGCGCGAACGCATGAACGGCTCCTTCGTGCCGTCGGTCTCCGAATATTTCCACTACTGGGGTCTCGACGAGAAGAAATTGGCCTACGCCAAGCCGGACGCGCTGGTGATGCACCCGGGCCCGATGAACCGCGGCGTCGAAATCGACAGCATTGTCGCCGACGGCGCGCAATCGCTGATCCGCGAGCAGGTAGAAATGGGAGTGGCGATACGCATGGCGGTGCTCGAAGCGCTGTCGCGTAACTTGCCGAACGCATGATGCTGTCCGGCCCCCGCCCCATTCTGTTCGCCAACGCCCGCATCGTCGATCCGTCGCGCGATCTCGACATCGTCGGTGACCTGCTGATCGCCGACGGCGTGATCCGCGAAGCCAAGAAGGGCATCGGCGCTGCCGGCGTGCCCGAAGGCACCGAGGTCATCGATTGCCGCAACAAAGTGATCGCACCAGGCTTGGTCGACATGCGCGCCTTCATCGGCGAACCCGGCGCCGGCCATCGCGAGACCTTCGCCTCGGCGAGCCAGGCCGCCGCCGCCGGCGGCGTCACCACCATCATCTGCCAGCCCGACACCTCGCCGGCGATCGACGACCCGGCGACCGTCGACTTCGTGCTGCGGCGCGCGCGCGACACCGCGATCGTGCATGTGCATCCGATGGCCGCGCTGACCAAAGGCCTCGAAGGCAAGGAGATGACCGAAATCGGCCTGCTCAAGGCCGCCGGCGCGGTCGCCTTCACCGACGGCGATAAAAGCGTGACCAATGCGCAGGTCATGCGGCGCGCGCTCACTTATGCCCGCGATTTCGACGCGCTGATCGTGCACCAGACCGAAGACCCCGACCTGATCGGCGACGGCGTGATGAACGAAAGCGAGTTCGCCACCCGCCTCGGCCTGCTGGGAATCCCTAAGGCCGCTGAGACGGTGATGCTCGAGCGCGACATCCGCATGGTCGCGCTCACCAGCGGGCGCTACCACGCCGCCTCGATCACCTGCGCGGAATCGCTCCAGGTGCTGGGCCGCGCCAAGCATGCCGGGCTGAAGGTCACGGCCTCGGCCTCGATCAATCACATCACGCTCAACGAGAATGATATCGGCCCTTACCGCACCTTCCTGAAAGTCTCGCCGCCGCTGCGCGCCGAGGACGACCGCAAGGCGCTGGTCGAGGCGCTGAGCAAAGGGCTCATTGACGTCGTGATGTCCGATCACAATCCGCAGGACGTCGAAACCAAGCGGCTGCCGTTCGCCGAAGCCGCCGCCGGCGCCATCGGCTTGGAAACCATGCTCACCGCGGGCCTGCGGCTGGTTCACAATGGCGAGCTCGAACTGATCACGCTCTTGCGCGCGATGTCGACGCGGCCGGCCGAACTGCTCGGCCTGCCCGGCGGCACACTCAAGAGCGGCGCGCCGGCCGACCTGATCGTGATCGACCTGGACGTGCCGTGGATCGTCGATCCGAATGAGCTGAAATCGAAGTGCAAGAACACGCCGTTCGATGAAGCGCGCATGACCGGCCGCGTGGTGCGCACCATCGTCGCCGGCCGCACCGTCTACGAATACGTATGAGCGTCGCACTCGCCATCCTGTTCGGCTATCTGCTCGGCTCGATCCCGTTCGGCTTGCTGCTGACGCGCGCCGCCGGCGGACCGGACGTGCGCACCATCGGCTCCGGCAATCTCGGCGCGACCAACGTGCTGCGCACCGGCCGCAAGGGCCTCGCGGCGGCGACGCTCATCTGCGACATGCTCAAGGGCACGCTCGCGGTCTTGGTCGCCGGATATTTCGCAAAGGACCTTGCAAGCCACGATGCCGCGCTCGCGGCGGGCCTGGCTGCGTTCATCGGTCACCTGTTTCCGGTGTGGCTCAAGTTCAAAGGCGGCAAAGGCGTCGCCACCTATATCGGCGTGCTGCTCGGCCTGGCCTGGCCGGCGGCCTTGATCTTCGGCGCGATGTGGATCGCGGTGGCCTGGGCATTCCGCTATTCGTCATTGGCCGCTTTGGTTGCCAGCGCCCTCACCCCGCTGGTGTTATGGCTATTGGGCGCACCCGGTCCGGCCGTCTTGTATGTGGCGCTGACCGCGGCGCTCTGGATCATGCACCGCGCCAATATTTCCCGGCTGATGGCTGGGACAGAGGGCAAGATCGGGGCTTAGACGACTACGCGCCGTTTCCGACCCTTGGTTGCATTCCGCTATTTCCGGTTGTACCCCGCCTTCCTCTTTGCGATGCTGTCCCCGGGGACGGGGGCGAGCGTGACGGACGGCGTAAAGCTGAGCGAGGAGCAGCGGCTCGACTGGCTGCGCCTGATCCGATCCGACAATATCGGGCCGCGCACTTTCCGCGAATTGGTCAATCATTTCGGCGGCGCCCGCGCCGCGCTCGACGCCCTGCCCGGTCTCGCCCGGCGCGGCGGCGCATCCGGCGCGCGCATCTGCTCGCGCGAGGACGCCGAACGCGAACTCAAAGCGGCGCGCGCACAAGGCATCGAATTCCTCGGGTGTGAGCCGGACTATCCGCATCGCCTGCAGATGATCGATGACGCACCGCCGCTGCTGGCGGTCAGCGGCAAGCGCGACATCCTGGCGCGGCCGCTGGTCGCCATCGTCGGCTCGCGCAATGCCTCGGCGGCCGGGGTGAAATTCGCCGAGCGGCTGGCGCGCGATCTCGGCGACGCCGGCTTCGCCATCGTGTCGGGCCTGGCACGCGGCATCGACGCCGCCGCGCATCGTGCGAGCTTGGCGAGCGGCACCGTCGC
>JANMSZ010000277.1:0-9043 GCA_031389925.1 Hyphomicrobiales bacterium
TGACGCCGCGCTGGAAGCGCGCCGCGCCGGTGTCGCCGGCGCGCAGTTCGCCGATCAGGTCGAGCTTGGCGACCTTGCGGAAGGACGGATTGCCGCCAGCCGAGGGGAACAATTGTTCGCCGATCTCGGTGACCAGCCCGATGATGACGGCCTTGCCGCTCATCAGGCCCATGAATTTTCCGACGGTGGGATTTTCGCCGCCCGCGGGGCGCACAGCCGCGAGTTCGACGGTCGACTGCGAGCCGTTAACGGCCGCGACGCGTCCGATTGATTCAGCTTTGACAGATGTGGCGCGCGGGTCGCGCGAAATCGCCGTGTCCATGGTCGCCCCCGGCGCCAATTGTTCTTAGTTGCGCGCCACCGGTCAAAATACCACTGGCTGGTGCTGGGATTATTAATACGCCGGCCATCGGCAGAATTCCGGCGGGGCTATGCTTAAATATTCGTGCACAAACCGGCGCGAGTGCGCAGAAAAAGCTCCGCCGCCGGCGGCCGGTAACGATTACTCAACCACGATTCGGGTGCGGGGGCCGAGGCGGGCAAGCAGGCGGCGCAGCGTATTGATATTGAGCGCAACGCAGCCGGCGGTTGGCGCAAAGCCCGGCCGCGCGACGTGAATGAACACCGCGCTACCGCGTCCGGCGATGCGCGGGCGGGTGTTGTGATCGAGCTCAATGATGAAATCGTACAAATTATCGTTGCGGGCCAGCCGGTCGGCTTTGGATTTGGGCGGCACTTTGATGCGTTGATTGTAGTGCCTATCGGACGGGTCCTCGCACCAGCCGTCGTCCGGCTTGATGCGCGTGACCGGCAGCAGCGTCGCCGGCCGCGGATGCCGGCCGTCGCGCCACCACAGCCGCTTGAGGCGGAAGGTGCCGCGCGGCGTTGCGCCGTCGCCTTCGCGTTTATTGGCTTTGATGCCGCCGCGGCCGAGCGCCACCGGCAGCGACAGCGGACCGGCGCGCAGCACGCCTTGCGACCGGTTGCCTGGTCTTGCGCGAACATGAATGACGGGAAGGGCCATGTCGTAGGGCCGCTACGGCGCCACTTCTTCTTCGAGGGCGGCGAAGGCTTCGGTGACCGGATGAGTCATCGGCCGATTGATGAATTCCCTGTCCGCCTGCGTTCCGGTGACTCGCAGCCGGTCCTTGAACTCTTCGATATTCTGGAACTGGCTGCCGTCTTTCCGGCGGCTCATGCGCATGTGGTAGATGCTCTTGTAGTAGTCGCAGCTCTTGCACACGGGACGGAATTCGCCGCGCTGCTGCTCCTCGATCAACGCCATGTACGCCGGATTGTCGGGCGACAGAATTTTGTGCAGCGGCGCTTCGTTGAGATCGCCGATGCGAAGCGAGGCATCGACGTCGCGGCAGGCGCAACCGTTGACGATGCCGGTCGCCATGATCTGGTAGGTCGTGAACAAATGGGCGCAGGCGCCGCCTTTGTACATGGTGTCGCCGCTGGTCACCGCGATATCGAGACCGGCGACGTCGGCTTGCGTCACGAAGCCGCCCCAGTTGTTGTAGACGTGGGCGCGTCGCGGACGCACGCCGCGTTCGCGGAAACGCTCCAGCAATTCCATCACCTCGCTCACCGGCTTGCGCGGCGCATCGTTGGTGGTGCGAATGCCGATGTCGAGATTGAATTTCTTTTGGTCCAGCAATTCGAGCAGCGTCTTCAAATTGGCGACCAGCCGGTTGTAGACCGTCTCGGTCGACTTGGTGATGGCGATGAAGCTCGCCAGATCGTGGCCGTAAATGCTGACGGTCAGGTTCTTCAGTTTCTTGAGAGACAGCAGGCGTTCGACCTTGCTGCGATTGGGAATGGTGAAGTTGGTGAAGAAACGATAAGCGTCGACATCACTATGGCCGTCGAGGAATTGGAATTTGTTAAAGATGTGGCGATCCATGAAGACGTCGCCGGTGCAGGGCGTCAGCTCGAATTGGGTGAAGCTCATGCCGACGGCCTGCTCGACGCAGTTCTGAAAAAACGCGTCCTTCATCGAGACTTTGGGGCTGTGCTTCTTGACGTAAGCACAGAAGACGCATTCCAGATTGCACAGGCTGGAGGTCTCGATGTTGAGAATCGTCGTCTCCACCGGGACAAGCTCGCGGCCCATCATCCGGTTGACGTTAATCTCGACTTTCGACAGCGCGTTCTTTGCCGACTTGGCGATTACGAAAGGATTCATTGCACGGCAGCTTTCACCATCGGTACCCCATTTCGCGATGTTAGTTCATGTAGTACCAAACGGCCAAATGTGAGGCCAATCGGGCCTAACTGGATGCAATGCTTGCCTTTTCTGCTTGCGCTTTTGGCCCCGAATGCTCTACTTCGGGAACATTTTGGCGTGTAGGCGTATTCTCGCGCCTTCAGGGGGCCTTTGATCGATGCCCAGCACCCGGACCATCCTGATCGTGGATGACGATAACGAACTGCGCGAAGCGCTGGTCGAGCAACTGGCGTTGCACGAGGAGTTCGAGGCGACCTCGGTCGATAGCGGCACCAAGGCCGTGGCCGCGGCCAAAAGCGGTCAGATCGATCTGGTCATCATGGACGTCGGTCTGCCCGACGTCGACGGCCGCGAGGCCGTGCGCATTCTGCGCAAGAACGGATTCAAGGCGCCGATCATCATGTTGACCGGCCACGACACCGACAGCGACACCATCCTCGGGCTTGAATCCGGCGCCAACGATTACGTCACCAAGCCGTTCCGCTTTGCCGTGCTGTTGGCGCGCATTCGCGCGCAACTTCGCCAGCACGAGGCGAGCGAGGACGCGGTGTTCACCATCGGGCCTTACTCGTTCCGGCCGAGCTCGAAACTTTTGCTCAGCGCCAAAGGCAGCAAAGTGCGGTTGACCGAAAAAGAAACCGCCATCCTGCGTTATCTCTACCGCGCCGGGCAGAAGCCGGTATCGCGCGAGACGCTGTTGCAGGAAGTGTGGGGTTACAATTCCGGCGTCACTACGCATACGCTGGAGACGCATATCTATCGGTTGCGGCAGAAGGTCGAGAAGGACGCCGCCGTGCCGTCGATCCTGGTGAAGGAAGCCGGCGGCTATAAGCTGGTGCCGTGAGCACGACAACGCCTCATCGCGGTTGGCCATGAGCCTCGAAGACGACATCGCGTTCTTCGCGCAGGTGCCGACGCTCGCGGTGTTGGGCAAGCATGCGCTGCGCATTCTCGCGATCGGCGCCGAGACTCGCAACCTGCCAAGCGGCGCGGTGCTGTTCTACGCCGGCGAACTCGCCGAGGGCGGCTACATCGTGCAGGAAGGCTCGCTGCTGCTCGAACCCGGCACCTTGCAGGAAGGCAAAGAGGTCACCGTCGGGCGCGGCACGCTGGTCGGCGAACTGGCGCTGCTCACCGATATGGTGTGTCCGGCAACGGCGATCGCAAAAGAGCCGACGATCGTGATCCGCATCACGCGCAATCTGTTCAAGAAAATGCTGGAAGGCTATCCCGAGGCCGCGGTGAAATTGCGCGACATCATGGCCGAGCGCGTCGACGACTGGACGCAAGAGCTCGCGGCGGTGAAGCGCGTGATGGATAAGAAGAACTAGATCTCGACCGTCGCCGTCACCGGGACGTGGTCGGATGGGCGTTCGGCGCCGCGGTAGTTCTTGGCGATCTGGATGTTCGAGACGCGGTCCGTCAGCGCATCCGACGTCCAGACGTGATCGAGCCTGCGGCCGCGGTCGGCGGTCTTCCAATTGTCCATCGCGCGGTAGCTCCACCACGTGTAGAGCTTTTCCGGCTCCGGCGTGTGCACGCGCATGGTGTCGATCCAATTGCCCGCGGTGCGCACCGCGTTGAGCTTCTCGCATTCGATCGGCGTGTGCGAAACCACCTTGATCATCTGCTTGTGGCTCCAGACGTCGTGCTCCAGCGGTGCGACGTTGAGATCGCCGACAAGAATGGCGCGCTGCGCGGATTGCGGCCGCAGGCTCTGGTGCTCGCGCATCTCGTCGAGGAAATCCAGCTTGTGACGAAACTTGACGTTGACCTCGGGGTCCGGCTCGTCGCCGCCGGCCGGCACGTAGAAATTATGCAGCGTCAGCGGATCGTGTAAACCGGCACGCTCGCCCAGCACCACCGAGATATGGCGGCAGTCGGTCTTGCCGCAAAAGCTGTGCACGTCGAAGCGTTCGAACGGTACGCGCGAGAGCACCGCGACGCCGTGATAGCCCTTCTGCCCGTTGATAGCGGAATATTCGTAGCCGAGCCGCGTGAAGCGCTTGAGCGGAAAGGCGTCGTCGGGGCACTTGGTTTCCTGCAGGCAAAGCACGTCGGGGCGTGCGTTCTTCAGGAACTTGGCGACCAGATTGATGCGCAGGCGGACGGAATTGATGTTCCAGGTGGTGATCTTGAGTGGCATGGAAATTATCTAGCACGTCATTTCGGCATCGCGCACCGATGTCAGGGGAAAACCCGAAACCGGCGCGCGACGATTTTTCCAGCGGCTTCTCAATACACCTGCAACGCCAGGATGCCGCCGGGGCCGACCATCAGGCCCCAGGTTTCGCCGGTGGCCAGTTCGACCTCGTCGCTCTTCGCCGGTTTGCCGGGCAACTTGATCGTGTATTTGTATTTGCCGGCCGCAATATCAAGCATCGGTCCATCCGGACCTTTGGTGCCGGCATTAGCCCCGACTTTGATCGGACGATTGTTGAACGTGACCGTGGCTTCAGCCTCGTTGATATTGCCGAAGATGACCTTGGCTTGGCCGGCCTTCGGCATGACGCCGGCTTTGGTCGCCGCCTCCGGATTTCTGATCAGGAGCTTGACGACGGTCTCGCCATCCTTGCGGTTGAGCTTGAGCAAGCCCGGGCCCTCGGCGGACGTGTAGGCGAGGTTCACGTTATCGGCGGCGACTACGGCGCCTACGGCTTCTTCTTTCCAGTTCAGCTTGCCGAGTTCGCGGCGATAGAAACTGAGCACCGTGGTGAGATCGAGCGGTACGTTGGCATTCATCTCGCGGCGGAACGGATTCTTGCTGCCCTCGGCCATGGTGTGGCGCTTGGGCACCGGCAGGCCACCGAATTCTTCCACGATCAGATCGTCTTCGGTGGCCGGTTGCGAGGGCGTATCGGCCGCGGCCGTTTTGTCCGCCGATTTGGCGCCCGCGACTTTCAGCGCGGGGCCGTCGGCGGTCACGTTGGTCTTGGCGCCCATCTTCATGAGGGTGAAGGAGACAGACTTGCCGGCCTTCGAGAAGTTGAGCACGACCATGTTGGCATTGTTGATGACGGACGACTGCGCCCCCCAACCCTGCTGTTTCATGGTCGAGCGATAGAAGTCAGCGACCGACTTGACGCTGGAGGGGCTGCTGAACTCCAGCTTGCCGTCGGCGCCGCTGAATTCGACGTCTTCGGCGTTTTCCGGCACCGGAACCGGGGCGTCGTTGCTGGCGAGCGGCCGCAAGGCTTCCGCAGGCGCGGTGGCCGCCGGTGCCTGTGGCGGCCTTATGCCGGGTATCGCGTCGGCATCGCGCATCATCTGTTGCGCTTCCTTCAGCATGGCGCCGATGGAATCGTCTTTGGCTGCCGATGGCTGCGCCGGCGCGGCCTTGGGCGCGGGAATCTGCTGCACGATGCTGGCGATGGTCAGGTCATATTTGCGGCTGAGCTTCAGCACGGCCGACCCTTCCGGCGGGGAATAATTGAGCACGACCTCGTCGGGCGTGATGACCGCGCCCTGCGTTTCTTCCTTCCAATTCCGCGCGGCCAGCTCGCGGCGATAGAACGCCAGCACCGTGCCGACGTCGGCGATCACATGGGCATGCACTTCGCGCGGCCGGCCGTCGGTGCCACCCGAGGTCTTAAACTGTTTCGGTCTTGGCAGGCCGAATATTTCCGTGTCGGCTTGCAGATCCTGCGCAAGCGCGAAAGGCGCGACCCTGATTTCGACATTCGTCTTGTCGCCCGCGCGCTGCATCGTCAGCATGATCGGCCGCTTGTTGCCGCGATCGTAATAGGCGGCATTGGCGTCGAGTTTCGCGTTCGGCCATTTAGCGGTGGCGTCGGCGGCCGACAAAGGCGACCAGCCCATCGCCATCAACTGCTTGTTGTAGAAATCGCGCGTGGAGTCGACGGCGGCCGGGGTGGTCAAGTTGAGATAAGGCCGGTTCGTGTCGAACACGAGATCGGCCGCGTCCTCAGGCGCCGCCAGTGCAAATTGCAGCCGCGACGGCGAATAGTACACGGTCGTGACTTCGCTGGTCCGTTCGTTCTTCCCGACTTGAATCGTGAAGGACACCGAGATCGCTTGCGAGCCTTTCTTGAAAGCCGTCAGGATCGAGCGCCGATCTTCCATCGGCGCGACGTACGGCTTCCAGCCATCGGCGCCCAGCAATTTGACGAGCGCGACGGTCGTGTCGGCGAGTGTGCGGGGAACGGAATAAACCACCTTGTCTTTTGCCGACCGGCTGGCGTCGTCTTTGGCGCCTTCGAGGCGCGGCAACTTGCCGACATCAGCTAAAGCTGTGCCGTGACTGTCGCCGTTGACGTAGGCCAGGTGCAACGGCTCCAGAATGCCGACCGGCCATTGCTTGAGCTCGACCTTGGACTTGCCGTCGCCGGCCTTCTGTACATTCAGCACGATGGCGACCGACGGATCCTTGTCGGTGATGTAATGAGCGTAGGCGCCGCCCTCGTGCACGACGCCGGACGGACCGTCGGCGGCTTGCTTGCCGTTGGTCTTTTCCGACCACAACGACCAGCCGCGCGCGGTCATCTCCTTGCGATAGAAGTCGAGTGTCTTGTCGATCGGCTCGGCGGTAACGAGCATCAACAGTGCGCGCTCCGGGGAATATTCGATGCTGCCGGCGTCTTTGGTGAACGGCAGATCGGTTTTGAGCGGCAGCGCGGAGAACTGCACGCTGGTGGCGTTGTTCTGCGCCGGCGCGACGGTGATGAACACGTTGAGTGCCTGGGTGCCTTTCTTGAGCGTCATGATCCGCATGTTCGGATCGTTGGCATAGGCGGTGTTCGGCGCGACATATTTCTGCCAGCCGGCGGCGGCGAGCGCTTTCTCGAGCGTGTCGGCGGTCTGCGCGACGGGGTCCGGCGAGGTGAAAATCGTGGTTGCCGGGCTGGCGAAGACTTCCTTGGCGCCGCTCACGCGCGGCAACCGGCTGGCATCGAACACGCCGCTATCGGTTTTGGCGTCAGGTTTGGATTCGTTGCAGCCGCCGGCGAGGATCGCCACACAGGCCAATGTCAGTATCAATCCACGCGATTTTCCAAACCGTGATTTTTCAAACATGTTGCCGCCGCCCATGGTCAATATCTCCGGTGAGGTGAGTGTAGCCGAAAAGCCAACGTGTGCCACGGCCCGGGTAAGCCGGACCGACAGCGCATCCCTGCTTAGTCGCGGGGTTCAGCGAAAAGGCTCAATGAAATTGGTGCTGGTACAGACGCGCCTTGCGGCGCTTTGGCAAAGCGCCGTTTACGCGAAAGTTATGTCGGGTGACTAGTGTCCCGATTCCGAAGTTCGCCTATCTTTGCAGAGACCTCTGATGCGAACTTCGGAATCAAAGGGACACTAGCAAATTATTGATTCTAGTGTGGTTTGGATTTGAAGTTCGTCTACGAACTTGCGGCGGCGATTGGACGAACTTCAATCCACCACACTAGTTGCGGTACTGCGTGTAGTCGATCCGGAACATGTTCGGATCGGGCCGCCGGGTACTGTCGAGATTGTAAACCGCGACGGTGGTGTCGTAGCCCTGCGGATCGGTCACGGTCCACTGCTTGAGCTGCGTGTTCTTGGCGTCGAACATGATCATCAGCCGGCTGGTGCCGACGATGCCGTTCCGCTCCTCGACCACGACAGTGGTGAAGACGTCGTCGGCATAGACGGCGGTCAGCGACGAATCCTTCATCAGATCGACCTTGTCGGCGAGCAGAAATCGCAACGGCGTTTGCGACAGTGGATAAACATCCTGCGTCGCCAGCTTGCGGTCGCGGACCGCGACCGACTGGCCGTCGGCGACCAGTTCGATCGGGCTCGGGTCGTCATATTCGAAACGCACTTTGCCCGGCTTGGAAATATAGAACTGGCCTTGCGTGCGGCGGCCGTCCGGGCCGACCTGAACGAACTTGCCCGACAGCACCTGCATGCCGGTCAGGTAGTTATTGACCTTGTCGATGATGGCGCGCTGCTCGGGATTGAGCGCGCCGCCGGCCGACCCGGATTTGCCGAGCAGAGCCGCGAACGGATTGGACGAGGGGGTGGGGGCTTGCGCTTGCGCGCGGGCACCGAGGCCCTGCGGCGGCACGATCGAGCCGGTGGTGTTGGCGGGCGGACGCTTCGCCGGCAGCGGCACGCTCTGGGCCAGGACCGGCGCGGCGGTCAGGCAGACGAGCGTCGCCGCAAGCGCGAAGGAGAGCGATTTGCCGGTTCGCGTGTGATGTGCCGCCATACCATTCTCCGCCTGAGCGCTCTGCTGGTCCCGTGAATATGGGCCGGCTGTGGCTATTTTTCGACCCCGGAGTTCAATCCGGCCTAACTGCGCAACCTGCTTCTTAATAGCGCCTAGAAACGATCGTCCGATGGGTTTTCCAGGATTAGAATTTCGCGTTTGCCGGCATGGTTGGGCTGGCCGATCACGCCTTCCTGCTCCATGCGCTCCATCAGCGAGGCGGCGCGGTTATAGCCGATCTGCAGCCTGCGCTGAATGTAGGAGGTCGAGGCCTTGCGGTCGCGCTTCACGATGGCGACGGCCTGGGCGTAGAGATCGCCGCCTTCGGCCATCCCCATTCCGGTGGCGTCGAACACCGCGCCGTCCTCGCCCTCTTCGAGATCGCCGGCGGTGACTTCTTCGAGATAATCCGGCGCGCCCTGCGACTTGAGATGCCGGACGATCTTCTCGACTTCGTCGTCCGAGACGAAGGGGCCGTGCACGCGGCTGATGCGGCCGCCGCCCGCCATATAGAGCATGTCGCCCTGGCCGAGCAGTTGCTCGGCGCCCTGCTCGCCCAAAATGGTGCGGCTGTCGATCTTGGAGGTGACCTGGAACGAGATGCGGGTCGGGAAGTT
>JANMSZ010000283.1:0-8838 GCA_031389925.1 Hyphomicrobiales bacterium
CGCACGGCGGGGTTGCGACCGCGGCGGAGTAGTTCCGCTTCTTCACCTCCCCCTGGAGGGGGGAGGTCGCGGCGCGACCGCGCCGCGGGAGGGGGTGATCGCGCGACTGCGAAGCGC
The DNA here is from genome assembly GCA_031389925.1 of Hyphomicrobiales bacterium. Classification (GTDB taxonomy): domain Bacteria; phylum Pseudomonadota; class Alphaproteobacteria; order Rhizobiales; family Xanthobacteraceae; genus Pseudolabrys. The sequence continues at coordinate 118 of JANMSZ010000283.1, forward strand.
ACCCCACCCCGCCGCCGTCGCGAACTTCGTTCGCTTGGCGTCGACCCTCCCCCTCCAGGGGGAGGTGAAGAAGCGGAACTACTCCGCCGCGGTCGCAACCCCGCCGTGCGCCTTCGACCAGCCGGCCGGATCGTTGATGAAGTTCTCGACCTCGCTCAGCATCTTGGGCTCGAACTTGCCACTCGCCTTGGCGACGCGCAGCACGTCGTGCCACGTCGTGAGGTAGTGCAGCGTGACGCCGATGTCGGCAAGGATTTTCCGGCCTTCGGGGTAGATGTCGTAAAAGAACAAGACGGTGCAGTGATCGCATGAGCCGCCGGCGTCGCGGATGGCGTTGACGAAATTGATCTTGCTGCGGCCGTCGGTGGCGAGGTCTTCGACCAGCAGCACGCGCTGGCCCGGCAGCAATTGGCCTTCGATCTGCGAGCCGCGGCCAAAGCCCTTGGCTTTCTTGCGCACATATTGCATCGGCAGGTTCAGCCGATCGGCCACCCAGGCGGCAAACGGAATGCCGGCGGTCTCGCCGCCGGCCACGGTGTCGAGTTTGCCGCGGCCGATGTCGCGCTCGATGCCGGACACGGTGAAGCCCATCAGCGCCGAGCGCACGTCGGGAAACGAGATCAGCCAGCGCGAGTCGTTATAGACCGGGCTCGCCCAGCCGGAGGTGAAGATGAACGGCTTGTCGGTCATGAACCGCACCGCGCCGGTGTCGAGATACATCCGCGCGGTCAGTTCGGCGATGGTCTTTTTGTCGAGGAATTGCGCTGCTGAACTCATGCGACCGCTCCACGTCCTGCCTGCCTGGATGCATAAAAGACGTGGATGCCCGGCACAAGGCCGGGCATGACGGGGTGTGGACTACGGCCTCACCCCGGCGGCTTCGGCCCCGTCTTCTTGTACCAATCCGCGATCTGCGACCCGGTCCAGAACAGCACGTCCTTTTTCTTCCTGATCTTCTCGAAAATCTTGCGGAAGTATTTCACCCGGTGCGCCGCCCCCATCAGATAGGGGTGGACCGACAGCGCCATGCAGCGGGCCGAGCCCTTGGCGTCCTTGTGGATCTGCTCGAACTGGTCGATGGCGCGCTCGTAATATTCCGACGCCTTGTGGTGCTGGATCAGCATCATGGCGACGTCGTTGTTCTCCTGCGTATAGGGCACGCTGAGGATCGGCTTGCCGCGCGTCTTGAGCCACACCGGCTGGTCGTCGAGCACCCAGTCGGCGACATAGTCGTAGCCTTCCTCCGACAGGATATCCGGCGTCTCCCAGGTTTCGGTCAGCCCGGGCCCGAGCCAGCCGCGCGGCCGCTTGCCGCTGGCCTTCGCAATCGCCGCCGCGCAGGCGCGGATGTCCTCGCGCTCGTTGGCGACCTTCTGCATGTTCTTCTGGGTGTGGCCGTGGCCGAGGAATTCCCATTTGCGCTCGACGCAGGCCTTGACGATCTCGGGAAAGGCCAGCGCCGCGGTGCCGTTGATGTTCATGACGCCGGGAATCTTGAACTCGTCATAGACCTGCAGCAGCCGCCAGAAGCCGACGCGGTTGCCGTATTCGTGCCAGCACCAGTTCGGAATGTCGGGGATCGGCGAGCCGCCCGCCGGCGGCGTCAGCACCGTGCGCGGCATCGCGGCGGTCGGGTCCCATTCCTCGACATTGGTGATGGTCCACACCACCATGCGCGCGCCGTGCGGCAGTTTGAGCGGCTTGCGGTTGACGATGGCGGAGTAGTCGAGGCGGTCGTTCGGCAGCATGCCGACGGGCGGCTTGGGAAAATTCACGGGCTTTCCTCTGGTTGTTTTCGGTTCCGCGCTTGCCCACGCAAGTTAGACCTTCGCAATTCCCTTGTACCAATCGTAGATCTGCTCGCCGTTCCAGTGCAGCACGCCCTCGTGCTGGTTCACGTAATCGTAGATCTGCTCGAGATATTTGATGCGGTGCGGCTGGCCCGAGATGTACGGGTGGATCGCCAGCGCCACGAACTTGGCGCGATGTTCGCTCTCGGCATAGAGCCGATCGAACTGATCTTTCACCAACTGAAACAGATAGTCGCTGTTGTGGTGCTGGATGATCATCACCGGAATGTCGTTGCATTCGATGGTGTAGGGCAGGGTCACCAGCGGGCCGCTGGTGGTCTTGATCACCGTCGGTTCGTCATCATAGACCCAGTCGCCGATATATTTCACGCCGGCTTTGGCCAGCAAATCCGGCGTCTCCAGCGTCTGCGTCAGGCCGGGCCCGAGCCAGCCGACCGGTCGCTTGCCGGCGAACTTGGTCAGGATGTCCATGGTGCGGTCGATCATGCCGGCCTGGTCGGACTCCTTGTGGATCGGCCCCTGCTCATAGGCGTGACCCATGAATTCCCAGCCGAGGTCGCGCGCTTCTTGCGCGACGCGCGGATAGTCCTCGCAGATGCGCGCATTGGCGGCGAGCGTCGGCTTGATGCCGAGCCGCTTGTACAGATCGAAGAAGCGCCAGCAGCCAACGCGCATGCCGTATTCGTGGAAGCCCCAATGCACCACGTCCGGCATCAGCGGCACGCCGGTCGGCGCCGGCAGCAACTGCCGCGCCATCGGCTTGGCGATGTCCCACACTTCGTAATTGACGATGGACCAGAATACGATGCGGGCCTTGCCCGGCAGCTTGAGCGGTGCCCGGTCGACGATCGCGGAAAATTCGTTGCGCTCGCGCGGAATCATGGGGTTGGACAAATGACACCTCTCGTTTGGGATGCCCCCAAGCGGCGTCTAGCGGCGCGCCGCTTCCATCTTGGCGACGCCGAGATAGGTCTCCAGCGTGGCCTGATCGTTGCGCAAAGACAAGCTGTCGCTCTCATGTACGATGCCGCCGCGCTCGATGATGACGGCGCGGTCGACCATGCCGAGAACTTTCTTGGCGTTCTGCTCGACCAGGATCGCGGAAATTCGCTCTTCACGAATAATTCGCTGAAGCGCAACCAGAAGTTCCTCCACCAGAATCGGCGCCAGACCCTCCAGCGGCTCGTCCAGCAGCATGATGCGCGGGTTGAGGATCAGCGCGCGGCCGATCGCCAGCATCTGCTGCTCGCCGCCGGACAATTGGCTGCCGAGATTCTGCCGGCGTTCTTTCAGCCGGGGAAACATGTCGTAGACCTTCTCGACCGTCCAGGCGCCGGGCCGCGCGATGGCGGTGAGGTTTTCCTCCACCGTCAGCGACTTGAAGATGTTGCGCTCCTGCGGCACCCAGCCGATGCCGGCATGCGCGCGCTGGTCGGGACGCAAGGCCGTGATGTCGCGGCCGTCCAGCAAAATGCGGCCGCCGCGATAGCGCGTGACGCCGACGATGGTGTTGATCAGCGTGGTCTTGCCCATGCCGTTGCGGCCGAGCAGCGCCAGCGATTGCCCCGCCGGCACCGACAGCGACACTTCGTGCAGCACGCGCGCCTCGCCATAGCCGGCGGAGAGTTTTTCCAGCGTCAGGACGTTGGTTGCGTCGGACGTTTGCTCAGACATTTTTTCAGACATGGGCTTCCTCGCCCAGGTAGACGGCCTTCACGCGCGGGTCTTTCGCCACGTCGTCGGGCAGGCCTTCGACGAACAGCGCGCCGTTGACCAGCACCGAAATCTTCTGCGCGAAGCTAAATACGATATCCATGTCGTGCTCGATCAGCAGCACGGTGACATCGCCCGGTAACGCGGCGATGCTGGCGAGGATTTCGTGGCGCTCGTCTTCGGGCACGCCGGCGGCCGGTTCGTCGAGCAGCAGCACGCGCGGCCGGCAGGCGATCGCCACCGCGATTTCCAGGAGCCGCTGCTTGCCATAGGGCAGGATCGCGGTGCGTTCGTTCATGACGTCGGCGAGATGAAAGCGCTCCAGCACCGACGAAATCTCTTCGAGCAAAGACGGCTTGCTGCCGGCAGCGCGCCACAGGTCCATGCCGTGGCCGTTGCGCTCGGACACCGCGAGCCCGATGGTTTCCAAGGGCGTCAGGTCGCCGAACAACTGGTTGATCTGGAACGTGCGCACCATGCCGCGGCCGACGCGGGCGTGCTGCGACAGGCCGGTGATGTCCTCGCCTTCGAGCAGGATGCGCCCCGCGGTCGGCTTCAGCACGCCGCTCAAGAGGTTGATCAGCGTGGTCTTGCCCGCGCCGTTCGGCCCGATCAGCGCGTGGCGCGCGCCGGCCTCGACCTTCAGCGAGACGTCATTGGTCGCGGTCAGCCCGCCGAATTGCTTGAGCAGCCCGGTGGTTTCCAGCGCGAGCGCCATCTCAGCGATCCTCCGCCGCGCTGGCGGCGGCGCGCCGCGTCGCACGCCAGTCCAGTCTGTAAGCGAGCGCGCGCAGCGGCGCGTTCCACGCGGTGATGCGGTCGCGTCCGATCAGCACCATGGCGACCAGCAGCACGCCGATCCAGAACGGCCAGTATTGGGGTGTTAAAACGGACAGGTAATCCTGCATCACCTTGAACAAAATCGCGCCGATCAGGCCGCCATAAAGATAGCCGACGCCGCCGATGATCAGCACCAGCAGCAAGTCGGCCGAGCGGTCGAACGAGAACACGTCGAGCGAGGCAAAGGCCGTGGTCTGCGCCAGCAGGCCGCCGGCGATGCCGGCATAAAACGCCGCGATCGTGTAGATCACGATCAGCCGCCGGTCGACCGGAATGCCGATCGCCGCCGCGCGCAGCGGGTTGTTCTTGATCGCCACCAGCGACAGGCCGAACGGCGAATTCGCCAGCCGCCGCGCGCCGAGGAACAGAATGAACAATACGACGACGCAATAGGTGTAGCCGGTGTGACCAAACATATCGAAGCGGAACATGCCCAGCACCGGCTGCATGGTGACGCCTTGCAGGCCGTCGGCGCCGCCGGTCAGCCAGCCGAACTGGTTGGCGAGCTCGCGCAGCATCAAGGCGACTCCGAGTGACACCATCAGCCGCGTCAGATCCGAACCGCGCAACACCAGGAAGCTAGTGACGAAGCCGATTGCCGTCGCCGCCAGCCCGGCGGCGAGCAAAGCCAGCACCGGCTCGTTGATCAGCTCATGCTTGGCGAGCAGCGCCGCCACATAGGCGCCGACGCCGAAAAACGCCGCGTGGCCGAGCGAGATGATGCCCGCGTAGCCGACGATGAGATCGAGCGACAGCGCGAACAAAGCCAGCCAGGCGATCTCGGTCAGGATCAGATGGCGCGTCGGCAGCAGCCAGATCATGGAGAAAGCCACGAGCCAGAAGATGATTTCGAGCGGGTGCCAGCGCGCGCGGCTGCTCATGCTGTCGGTGGCGCGGCGGAGGAGGGACGAACTCATGGGGGCGGAAGACATTGGCTGCCTCACTTCGACGAGGCGCGCGAGAACAGGCCTTGCGGCCGCCAGATCAGTACCACGATCATGATGGTGTAGATCACGAAGGAGCCGAGCTTCGGCACGTAATATTTTCCAGCGACGTCGCCGATGCCAAGCAAGAGCGAAGCCAGGAACGGCCCGGTGATGCTGGTGGTGCCGCCGACCGTCACCACGATCAGGAAGTAGATCATGTACTTGAGCGGGAAGGTCGGATCGAGGCCGAGGATTTCGGTGCCGAGCGCGCCGCCCAGGCCGGCGAGGCCCGAACCGAATGCAAACGTCAGCGCGAAAATGCCGTTGACGTTGATGCCGAGCCCACGCGCCACGCGCTGGTCGTCGACCGCGGCGCGCAAGCGGCTGCCGAAGCGCGTATACGTCAGGATGAATTGCAGGCCGATCGCCAGTACGCCGCAGACCACGATGATCAGCATGCGGTAACGGCCGACACCGACGCCGAAGATGCTGAACTGGCCCTGCAGCTCGGCCGGCGTGTTCGCGAACACTTGGGTCGAGCCCATGATGTAGTCGGTGCCCGCCACCGCCATGAAGACGAGGCCGATGGTCAGCAGCACCTGCTCGAGATGCGGCTTGCTGTAGACGTGAATATAGATGGTGCGCTCGAGCACGTAGCCGATCGCGGCGGCCACGAGAAAGGCCAGCGGCAGCGACAGAAAGAACGGCACGCCGAACTGGTTGACCAGCACCACGGTGGCGTAGCCGCCGGCCATGGCGAAGGCGCCGTGCGCCAGGTTGATCAGGTTCATCAGGCCCAGCGTGACCGAGAGGCCGCACGCCAGCACGAACAGCAACATGCCGTAAGCGATACCGTCGAAGAGAATTGTCAGCATGTTTGGGTCACGCGGATGAGAAAAAACCCTCTCCCACGAAAGGGGAGAGGGTCAACACTCGTTCTTCTGTCTTACTTCTTGATCTTGCCGGGGTCCTTGACGTCGTTGAACGTCTGGAACTCGACATTATAGAGCTGGCCGTTCTTCTTCTCGACCTTGCGGATGTAGATGTTCTGGATGATGTCGCGGGTTTCGGGATCGATCGAGATCGGCCCGCGCGGGCTTTCCCACTTCATCCCCTTCATCGCCGCGATCAGCGTGTCGCCGTCGGCCTTGCCGCCGGTCTTCTTCAGCGCTTCGTAGATCAAGTGCATGCCGTCATAGCCGCCGACCGACATGAAGTTCGGGCGGAAGTTGTTGGCCTTGGTGAAGGCCTCGACATACTTCTTGTTCATCGCACTCGGGTGATCGGCCGAATACATGTGCGCGGTGACGACGCCGAGCACGGTGTCGCCCATCGTCGGCAGCAGGTCGTCGTCGGTGACGTCGCCCGGGCCGATGATCTTGATGCCGGCTTTGTCGAGGCCGCGTTCGGCGAACTGCTTCATGAAGGTGGCGCCCTGGCCGGACGGCACGAAGATGAAGATTGCTTCCGGCTTGGCGTCGGCCGCGCGTTGTAGGAACGGCGCGAAGTCCGGGTTGGCGAGCGGGATCTTGATGGCTTCAGCAATGGTGCCGCCGCCGGCGGTGAACTGCGCCGAGAACGACTTCTCGGCGTCGGCGCCCGGCGCGTAGTCGGACACCATGGTCACGACCTTCTTGATGTTATTCTTCAGCGCGTAGTCGGCGATGATGACCGACGACTGCGGCAGCGTGAAGCTGGTGCGCGCGATGTAGGGCGAGCGCTCGGTGATCACCGAGGTGCCGGCGGCCATCACCAGTTGGACCACCTTGGCTTCGGTCGCGAGCGGCGCGACCACCATGGCGGATGGCGTGGTTTCGAAGCCCGCCAGGATGTTGACCTTGTCGTTGACAATCAATTCCTGCGCCAGCCGCTTGGTGTTGTCGGGCACGCTGGCGGAATCGCGCAGGATGAGCTGGATTTTCTTGCCGGCGACGGTGTCGCCGTGTTCCTTCATGTACAGGTCGACGGCGGCCTTGATCTGCTTGCCGGTCGATGCCTGCTGGCCGGTCATCGCGATGACCAGGCCGATCTTGACGGTTTCCTGCGCCTGCGCGGAGCCGAATCCGACCGCGCTGGCGACCAAGCCGGCCGCGGCAATCTTGAGGTAGTTCATCCTAAATCCTCCCGTTTGCGTTTATTGGCGGGGACATTGCCCCAATTTACCGTCAAAGAAAAGCGCCTCCATATCGCGGTGCGAAATGGTTGGATGTCCACTTTTATGGAGAAAAATCGTAGCGTTATGAGGCCAAAGACAGCGTGGCCTGTTCGTACTTGCCGCTGCCCATCTTTCCGTCCGGGAAGATGCCGTGGGCAGCGATCCACTCGAAGGACTCCTCGTAGGTTTCCTTGGTGTAGGGCTCGAACACCAGCCGCTCGCCGGGGCCCCAGCGCCGTGTGTCCATCGCTGCGTGGAAGCGGTCGGGGAATTCGTTCTTGTAATAATGCGTGTAAAGCTCCGGCCGCAGGTCGATGTCGCGTTGTGCCTTGCGCAGCGCGCGGAAGAACTTGCGCAGGTCTTCCGGGTCGGGATCGCCGTGGATCATGGTGCCGATCATGAAGGTGGTGTCGATTACCTTGCGGAAGCCGAGCTGTTCCGCAAAGTAATAAGGCCCGCCGAACAGGCTGCAGGCCGGCGATTGGCCGTCAAGCAGCAGTTCCATGCGCTTGAACAGCATGCCGTCGGCGTAGTTCAGGTTGATCTGCTCGGACTTGAGATAGACCTCGAGCGCCTGCACCGTGGCGTAGTGGCTGCCCGACTGGAAGCCGACCGAGACCGGCACGCCGGCGAGGTCTTCCGGTGATTTCACCGGGGAATCCGCCGGCACGAAGATGCCCGCCGGCGCCACCGAATAGACGTCGGTATACATTTTGCCGTGGCCGTTGGAGGCCGCGACGTTGACGGTCCAGTGACAGGCGCAGGAGACGCTGGCCTTGCGGCCTTCCTCGAAGGACTGGAACGCGCCCTTGCTGCCTTTGTCGTGGATCTTGCCGTCGGTCGCGCGCATCAGCTCGCGGAATTCGTAGTCGAGACCTTCCTGGCGGAAGTAGTCCTTCTCCTCGGCCACCCATTCCTGCAGCCGGAAATGCGGTTCGATCACGAACTTGGCCATGGCGCGTCTCCCTGGGTTTTGTTTTGCCGGCAGGATCGCCGGTCCGGGGCGGGTTGTCACTTCTTCTTTCCCCCTCTCCCCTTGCGGGAGAGGGTCGAACGCCGAGCGTTTCACCCTCCCCTGGAGGGGGAGGGTCGCGAGCGAGCTTTTGCGAAGCGAGCCGGGTGGGGTGAGCTTCACTAACAGCAGGTCACCCCACCCCCACCCCGTTAGCTATCGCTAACCCCGGGGACCCCCCCCCCCCCCGGGGGGGTGGAAAACAAGGGGGTGGACCCACACCCCCCCGGGGGGGGGGGGGAAGAAGAAGTGTAAAACCCCCCC
>JANMSZ010000293.1:0-3947 GCA_031389925.1 Hyphomicrobiales bacterium
CCGGCTCCATGACCAAGGACCTCGCCCTCCTCGTCGGCCCCGAGCAGAAGTGGCTCTCGACCACCGGTTTCCTCGACAAGGTCGACGCCAACCTCAAGAAGGCGATGGCGTAAGCGCCACCTACTCTTCCGACATCAAAACGGCGCGGATTTCCGCGCCGTTTTTTTTATGTGCCGAGCGTCAACCGCGATCTCAGCCGGGCTCACCGAGGCGCTGCACTTCGGCGGCGCGCAGGTCGGCCACACGCTGCGACACGACGTCTTCATGAAAGTCGAGGCCTTCCAGCACGCGCGCCGCAAGCTGCAAACTCGCCTCGACCGTTTCCGGAATCACGCCGACGGCGCCGAGCTTGGACATCCTCACCGCATGCGGCGCATCCACCGCGCGTGCGAACACCAGGGCTCCCGGCCGCATCCGCCGCGCCGCCTCGACCATACGCTCCGCAGCCGCCGCGCTGTTGACCGTGACGACGAAGGCGCGCGCACGCCCGCCGCCGACACGCTCCAGCAGTTCGAGACGCGCCGCGCTGCCGAAGTAGATCGGATGGCCGCTCGCCCGCAACCGCCGCACCATGTCGCCGTCGGTATCGAGCGCGACATAGGGAATGTTTTCGGCTTCGAGAGCCCGCGCAATCGTTTGCCCGACGCGGCCGAAGCCGCCGATCACGACGTGATCGTCAAGATCGATGCCGTTGTCGTCCGGGGCGTGCGCGGCATGATCTCCTGTCTCCAGATGTACCGACAGCTTGCGCGCCGCGATCGCCAGCAACGGCGTCAGCAGCATGCTCAACCCGACCACCGCGATCGCACCCGCCGCAAGCCGCGGCGGCAGCAATTGGCCGGCGGCGCCGACCACCACAAAGGCAAACTCCCCCGCCTGCGCCAGCAACAGCGCCACTTCCGCCGCCGCCGCGCGCGGCACGCCGAAGGCGCGCGCCGCGCCGTAGAGGATCGCGGCCTTCACACCCATCAGCGCGATCACCGCGAGAACGATCCATCCGGCATCGGACGCGATGGCGGGCAGATCGACCGTGGTGCCGACGGTGATGAAGAAAATCCCGAGCAACAGTCCCTTGAACGGCTCGAGATCGACCTCGATCTGGTGCCGCGTCTCGCTGTCGCTGATCAGCAGTCCCGCGAGGAACGCGCCGAGCGCGCTCGACAGCCCAGCCGTCGCGGTGCCGAATGCGAACACCACCAGGATCAGCAGCGTGATCGCCATGATCAGATCGCGGCTGCCGGTGCGCATCGCCGAGCTCAGCAGCGGGCGCACGGCGAACCGGCCGAACAGCATCAGCCCGACCACCGCCGCCAAGGCGACCGCGAACAGCTTACCGACCTCGAAAATGCCGCCCTGCCCGCCACCGGCCAGAATGCCGACCACGAACAAGATCGGCACCACCATCATGTCCTGGAACAGCAGCACAGACAGCGCGATGCGGCCGGTGTGATTGGCGACTCGGTGCTGATCGGCCAGCACTTGCATGACGATGGCGGTGGAGGACAGCGCCAGGCAAAGCCCCAGCACGAGGCCGGCCGGCGGCACCGCGCCCAGAAATCGGAGGCTGGTGCCGATGGCAAGCGTGGTCAGCGCTACCTGCACCAGTCCGACGCCGAGCACATAGCGCCGCAAGTCCCACAGCCGCTGCAGCGACAATTCAAGCCCGAGCAAGAACAGCAGCATGACGATGCCGAATTCCGCCAGGATCTCGCCGCGCTTGGGATTGTCGAAGGTGATGTAGCCGAGCCAGGCATGGTCGGGCGCGAGCCTGGCTAGCCCGTTCGGCCCGAGCGCCATGCCGGCGATGAGAAAGCCGAGCACTGTACCGATACGCGCGCGGTGAAACAGCGGCACGATCACGCCGGCGACAACCAGAAAAATCAGCAGGCCTTTCAGCCCTTCGGCATGCAGCACGATTCCGCCTTTGCAATCGGCCGGATGACGCGACCTTCAAGGTGCGGCTATGCCGGTTTCACCAAACTCTTGATCGCCGCGATGGCCGCCGGCGCCGCGGCGCCGTTCGGACCGCCGCCTTGCGCCATATCCGGGCGGCCGCCACCGCCTTTGCCGCCAAGCGCCGCGACGCCGGCCTGGACCATCGCGACGGCGTCGTTCGTAACGGTCATATCGGCGGTAACGGCGACGACCAGCGCGGCTTTGCCGTCCGGGTCGTTGGCCAGCAGGATGACGATGCCGGAGCCGAGCTTCTTCTTGCCTTCGTCGGCCAGGCTGCGCAGGTCCTTCGCCTCGACGCCGTTCAGCACCTTGGCCATGACTTTGACGCCGTTGACGGTCTCGACGTCGTCGCTGGCCGCGCCGGCTTGCGCACTGCCGCCGCCCATCGCGAGTTTCTTGCGCGCCTCGGTGAGATCGCGCTCGAGCTTCTTGCGTTCGTCGAGCAGCGCGGCGACCCGCGCCGGCAATTCCTCGGCCGGTGCTTTAAGTTCGGCTGCCGCCGCTTTGGCGATTTGAATTTGTTTGTTGACGGACTTGCGCGCGGCGGTCCCGGTCAGGGCCTCGAGCCGCCGCACGCCCGACGACACGCCGCTATCGCTTAAACCCGTGATCAGGCCGATGTCGCCGGTGCGCTTGACGTGCGTGCCGCCGCATAATTCGACCGACCAGCCGAGCGTGTTGCCGCTCCCCTCGCCCATCGCCACGACCCGCACTTCGTCACCGTATTTCTCGCCGAACAAAGCGCGCGCGCCGGAGGCCCGGGCGTCGTCGAGCGCCATCAGCCGCGTCGTCACGGCTGAGTTCTGCAGCACGATGTCGTTGGCAATGTCCTCGACGCGCTCGAGTTCCTCGGCGGTCACGGGCTTGGGATGCGAGAAGTCGAAGCGCAGCCGGTCGGGCGCCACCATCGAGCCCTTCTGCGCGACGTGATCGCCCAGCACCTGGCGCAGCGCCTCGTGCAAAAGATGGGTGGCGGAATGGTTCTGCCGGATACCTGCCCGTCGGTCATGATCGACCACCAGCAGCAGCGGATCGCCGACTTTGACGGTGCCCTGCTCGACCTTCACCACATGGGCGAAGACGTCGCCCGCCTTCTTCTGCGTGTCGCTAACGGAAAGCCGCACGCCCTCGCGGCGCATCTCGCCGGTATCGCCAAGCTGGCCGCCGGACTCACCGTAGAACGGCGTCTGGTTCATCACCACCTGGCCGCTCTCGCCGGCCTTGAGTTCGGCGACTTCCTTGCCGTCGCGCACCAGCGCGGCGACGACGCCTTCGGCGGTTTCGGTTTCGTAGCCGAGGAATTCCGTAGCGCCGGCCTTCTCGCGCAGCCCGAACCAGACGGTCTCCTGCGCGGCGTCGCCGGAGCCCGACCACGAGGCGCGCGCCTTGGCGCGCTGGCGCTCCATGGCGTCGTTGAACGAGGCGAGATCGACGCTAATGCCGCGCGAGCGCAGCGCATCCTGCGTCAGATCGAGCGGAAAGCCGTAGGTGTCGTAGAGCGTGAAGGCGGTGTCGCCGTCGAACATATCGCCTTTCTTCAGGGTCTTGCTCTTGTCGTCGAGAATGGCCAGCCCGCGCTCCAGCGTGTTGCGGAAGCGGGTTTCCTCGAGCTTGAGCGTCTCGGCGATCAGCGTCTCGGCGCGCACCAGTTCCGGAAACGCCTGGCCCATCTCGCGCGTGAGCACCGGCACCAACCGCCACATCAGCGGGTCCTTGGCGCCCAGGAGTTCGGCGTGGCGCATGGCGCGACGCATGATGCGGCGGAGCACATAGCCGCGGCCTTCGTTCGAGGGCAGCACACCGTCGGCGATCAGGAACGACGACGCGCGCAAGTGGTCGGCGATGACGCGATGCGACGCCTTCTGCGGGCCGGCAGCCGACACGCCGGTCAATTCGGCGATGGCGCGGATCAGCGTCGCGAACAGGTCGATGTTGTAATTGTCGTGCGTGCCCTGGAGCACTGCGGCGATGCGCTCGAGCCCCATGCCGGT
>JANMSZ010000316.1:0-9411 GCA_031389925.1 Hyphomicrobiales bacterium
CGAAATTGCAGATGACCTGGAAGCATTGCGTAACGAGCTGATGGCCAAAGCGGTCGAGCTCGACACCCATCGGGAGAAGAAACAAAAAGCCGCCCGATAGCGTCATCAGCGCATCGGCGTAGAGACTAAAAAGCCCGGCACATGCCGGGCTTTTTTTATGTCGCTGCTGGAGCGCTTACGCCGCGCCGCGCATGGCCTCGCCGCCATGCGGCGGCGGGATCGGCGAGCCGTCGGCGGAATATTCGTTGAGCTTGTTGCGCAGTGTGCGGATGGAAATGCCGAGGATGTTGGCGGCATGGGTGCGGTTGCCGAGGCAATGCTTGAGCGTCTCCAGGATCAGGTCGCGCTCGACCTCGGCCACGGTGCGGCCAACGAGATTGCGGGTGACCTGTTCGGCGGTGTCGGCGGCAAGCGCCGCGTCGCCGTTGCTGCGCGATTGATCGAGCCGCACGCCGTCGGGGGCGAGAATGCCGTCGATGCCGATTTCGGCGCCGGTCGAGAGCAGCACCGCGCGGTGCAGGGTGTTCTCCAATTCGCGCACATTGCCCGGCCAGCGGTTGGTGTTGAGGGCGCGGCGGGCTTCCGCCGACAGCGCACGCACCGGCAGGCCGTTGGCCTCCGAATATTTCTTGATGAAATAAGTCGCCAGCTCGCCGATGTCGGCCGGGCGTTCGCGCAGTGGCGGGATCTTCAGGTTCACGACGTTGAGGCGGAACAGCAGATCGTCGCGGAATTTTCCTTCGCGCACGGCGTCGGTGAGGTTTCTATTTGATGTTGCCACAATCCGTATGTCGACCGGCACCGGCTTGCCGCCGCCGACGCGGTCGATCACGCGCTCCTGGATGGCGCGCAGGAGCTTGGCCTGCAGGCGCACGTCCATCTCGGTAATTTCGTCGAGCAGCAGCGTGCCGCCGTTTGCTTCCTCGAACTTGCCGATGCGCCGCGCCAGCGCGCCGGTGAAGGCGCCTTTCTCGTGACCGAACAATTCGGATTCCAGCAGGCTCTCCGGCATCGCGGCGCAGTTGACCGAGATGAACGGCTTCTTGGAGCGCTGCGAGCGCGTGTGCAGATAGCGCGCCAGCACTTCCTTGCCGGTGCCGCTCTCGCCGGTGATCAGCACCGAGGCGTCGGAGCCGGCGATCTGCTGGGCGAGCTTGACCACGGCCGCCATGGCGTCGTCACGGTAGATCATGTCGCGGCTGTCGGTGGCGACGGCGGCGAGCACCGCGGCGATCAGATCGGGATCGGGCGGCAGCGGGATGTATTCTTTGGCGCCGGCGTGAATGGCGCGCACCGCGGCGCGGGCGTCATTGGTGACGCCGCAGGCGACGATCGGCACGTGGATGCGTTCGGCATCGAGCCGGTCGACCAGGTCGCGGATGTCGAGATTGACGTCGACGAACAACAGATCGGCGCCGCGCCCGGAGCGCAGCACGGCGAGCGCCTGCTCGTTGCTATCGGCGTGGGTGACGGCCGCGCCCTTGTCCATCGCGATCTTGCTCGCGATGGTGAGCTGGCCTCCGAGGGTGCCGACGATTAATAGGCGCATAGGCGTAGTCCTTCGATTTGCGAACTCAATTGTGTTCCGACTTGATGATTTCCGTCATGGTCACGCCGAGCTTGTCTTCCACCAGCACGACTTCGCCGCGCGCCACCAGGCGGTTGTTGACGTAGATATCGATGGCCTCGCCGACCTTGCGGTCGAGTTCGAGCACGGCGCCGGGGCCGAGCCGCAGTAATTCGCCGACGTCCATGCGGGCGCGGCCGAGCACGGCGGACACTTTGACCGGCACGTCGAAAAGCGCTTCGAGATCGGAAGCACCGCGCGTGGCCGAATCCGCCTCGGGCACGAGCGAGGCGGCGTCGATCGTCTGAACCTCGCCGTTGTTCTCGAGATCCGGGAGCGGCACCTTGCTGTCGTCGTCACTCATTTGCGTCGGTCTCCGGTATTCCTATTGGGTCGCCGCGATGCGCGCCGCGACATAGCGGCCGACCACGTCGTCGATGGCGGATAAAGTTGCGGCAGAATCGCGGTTGACGCCGCCATCGGCCCATTCGATGCGGCAGTCGCCGGGCGCCATGGCCTCGTCGGCCAGCACCACCAGCCGGCCTTCGAAGCCCTTGGCGCGCGCGATCTCTTCAAGCTTGTCCTTGGCTTCGTCGTGGATGTCGTTGCCGACGCGGATGACGATGTGCGGCGCGGTCACCAGTTGATGGAAGCATTCATTGGCAAGCGCGGAAATCTCGGCGAAGGGTTCGCGCGCGATCAGTTGCGGCGCAAGCTTGGCGGCAACCGCGACGGCGACTTCCACCGCCTCGGTCTCCAGCCGCGCTTCGATGCCGTTGAGCGAGTGATCGAGCCGCGACAGGCCGTCGGCGATGACGCCGAGCGCCGCCGCGATGCGCTGCTCGGCTTCGCCGCGCGCCTGCGCCTGGCCCGCGGCAAAACCCTTGCGATGCGCCTGCGCCTCGGCGTCCTCGCGCCGGCGCTCGGCTTCGACCACGGTAATGGTCGGCTTGCTGCCGGTGGCGAAGTCCTCGTCGAACATATATTTGGCGGTCGATTTCATTCACTTGCCTTTTTTGCGCATGATCTTTTCCGAAAACCGGTGTCCACTTTTCGGGGGCATGCGCATTAGAATATCAACTCTTCATCGCCGCGGCTCTTGGAGATCAGGATTTCACCCTTGGCGGCGAGATCCTTGGCGATATTGACCAGCAGGCTTTGCGCCTCGTCGACGTCGCGCAGCCGCACGGGTCCGAGCGCCTGCATGTCCTCGACCAGCATCTTGGCGGCGCGTGTCGACATGTTCTTGAAGAAGAATTCGCGCACCGGCTCGCCCGCGCCCTTGAGCGCGATCGCGAGCTTGTCCTTGTCGATGCTGCGCATCAGCGTCTGCGCCGAGCCGGCGTCGAGCTTGATCAGGTCGTCGAAGGTGAACATCAGCGCCTTGATGCGCTCGGCCGCTTCGCGGTTTTCTTCTTCCAGCGCGGTGATGAAGCGGGTTTCGGTCTGGCGGTCGAAATTGTTGAAGATTTCGGCCATCACCTCGTGCAGGTCGCGGCGGCGCGTCTGCGACAAATTCGACATGAATTCGGTGCGCAGCGTCTGCTCGACGCGCTCGATGACGTCCTTCTGCACCGATTCCATCTTGAGCATGCGGTTGACGACGTCGAGGGCGAAGTCCTCCGGCAGGATCGCCAAAACGCGCGCGGCGTGTTCGGGGCGCAGCTTCGAGAGCACCACCGCGACGGTTTGCGGGTATTCGTTCTTGAGATAGTTTGCCAGCACCTCTTCCTGAACGTTGGCGAGCTTTTCCCACATGTTGCGGCCGGCGGGCCCGCGGATCTCGTCCATGATGCCGCCGAGGCGCTCTTTCGGCAGGTATTGCGCGAGCAGCCGCTCAGCGGCGTCGTAATTGCCGAGCAGCGCGCCCGAGGCCGACATGCGCCCCACGAATTCCAGCAGCAATTGCTCGACTTCTTCGGCCTCGACCATGCCGAGCGAGGACATCACGATGGAAATCTCGCGCAGTTCGTCGTCGTCGAGCAGGCTGAAAATCTTGCCGCCGTATTGCTCGCCGAGCGCCAGCATCAGAACCGCGGCGCGTTCGGGACCCGACAGCTTGCGCCGGCCGGGATTGACCTGCGGACGGCTGGCGAGCTCGGCCATCAGCCCGCCGATATCGGAGCGGAGCTGGTCGGTGGTTTTTCTCTCGTCGACCTGAGCGGATGCCATTTAGGCCGCGTCCTCGTGAAGCCACGTGCGGATGATCGCGACCGCCTCCTGCGGGTTCTTCTCGGCCAATTCGCCGACTTTCTGCACCGATTGGGCGTGGACCTGACCCTGCACCTTGGCGACGTCGATCATCGCCGAGGTGCGGTTGGAAATTGCCACCTGTTCACCGCCGCCGACGATCGAGATATTGGCGCCGCCGTTGCCGGTGATGCTGCCGTCGCCGCCGCCGGTAACGGTGGTGCTCATGTCGAGGCCGATGGCGCCGGCAACGCTGGCGCGTCCAGCGGCGCTTGCCACGGCGGCGCCTTCCGGCGTCACGATGCGGCGCACCAGCGGGCGCACCACCATCAGCAGCACGATCAGACCCAGCAGCGCCATGACGCCGAGCTCGGCGCTGCGCATGATGTCTGCCTTGGTGAAGGTCAGATAGGTCATCCAGTTGGTCGGCTCGCCGATCGAAACCGGGGTGTTCTCGGCAAAGCGCAGGTTGACCACCTCGACCTGGTCGCCGCGCTTGGCGTCGAAGCCGACCGCCGAGCGCACTAGCGCAGCGATGCGGTCGATCTCTTCCTTGGCGCGCGGCTGATAGACCATCTCGCCTTTGTCGTTCTTGGCGTAGATGCCGTCGACGAGCACGGCCGCCGAAATCCGGTTGACGCGGCCGGCCTCGATCACCTCGGTCTTGGTGGTGCGCGAGATCTCGTAATTGACGATTTCCTCGGTCTTTTTGTTCTGGTCGCGGATGGCGGCGGCGCCTTCTGGCTTGTTGGTGCCGGGCAATTCGGTGCTGGCGGAGACCGGCCCGCCTTCCTTGCCGTCGCTGGTCGAGGATTGCTCTTCGCGCGTCTGGCTCGAGCGCAGCACCTTGCCGTCCGGATCGAACTTGTCGGAGGTCTGGGTGATGCGGTTGACGTCGAAGTCGGCGTTGAGCTGGACGCGGGCGCGGCCGGGGCCGACGATCGAGGACACGATGGCCTCGACCTGCTGGCGCAGGCGGTTTTCATAGGCCGACTTGCGCTCGTCGCTGCCGCCACCATTTTGGGCGTCGGCCTGCGAGGCGCCGTCGGCCAGCAGCTTGCCGGTCTCGTCGATCACCGACACGCGCTCGGGCTTCATGCCGTTGACGGCGGTGGCGACTAGATGGCGGATGGCGCGAACCTGCTGGTTTTCCAGCGTGCCGCGCACTTTCAGGACGATCGAGGCGGTGGCCTCGGCCTTGTCGCGGGCAAACAGCGGCCGGTCGGGCAATACCAGGTGGACGCGCGCGGCCTGCACGCGGTCGATGCCGCGGATGGTGCGCGCGAGTTCGCCTTCGAGGGCGCGCAGATGATTGATGTTCTGGATGAAGCTGGTGGCGCCGAGCGCGTCCGACTTGTCGAAAATCTCGTAGCCGACGCCGCCGCCCTTGGGCAGGCCGCCTTCGGCGAGCTTCATGCGCAGGCGGGCAACCCGGTCCTTCGGCGCCATCACGATGGCGCCTTCGTTCTTGATCTCGTAGGGGATCGCCTGGCGTTCCAGGTCCTTGATGATCGCCGAGCTGTCCTCGACCGACAGGTCGGTGAACAGCGGCACCATCTGCGGCGCCGACATCTGGATCATGAGAAAGGAGAAGAAGCCGACCAGCGCCAGCGTCACCGCGGCCATCGCCGCCATTCGCGCCGCACCCAGCGACTTCACAAAGTCGAAGAAACCTTGCACTGGCTGTTCGTCCCGCCCTTGGCGCGCGTTACGCGCTTCACCCGGCAAGATTTGCCCAGTTTATGGTTAGCGTCCGGTTAATGCGGGGCGGTGAGGCGGCTTTCGCGGCCGTTTTCGTGGGGCACGATAGGCCGGCTGCGGCGTGTGGAATTATTTGAGTGTGTGGAATTATTTGAGGATGTCGGCGATCGTGTTGTCGCTGGGGCTGACGACCACGACCTGGCCGTTCGCGACATAGAATTTGTGCATCTTCACCTGGGGGACTTTCTCGAAGACCGCCTCGGGAAAAGTCTGCAACTGCACGTTCGCGGGCACCTTGTCGCCGATCGCGGCTTCGCTCTGGCCGGATCCGGAGGATTCGGCTGGTTTATCCTTGAGTACGGTTTCCTTGATGACGTGGCCTTGCTCGGCGGTGATGCGGATCGAGCGCGACGGAACGACCGTGTTGTCACCCGGCGGCGTCTGCGCGATGGCGCCGCCCGCCAAGATCAGGATTCCCAAAAGGCTGGACCAGACTGTCTTTTTCATTGAACGCCGACGATGGCCTCCCGGTTAAAGGCATTTGAATCGCATTTGCAACGCTGGGGGAACGCGCCAGAGGGACGCCTGGTTCCTGGACCCCTGTTTAACAGCGGTGGAACGTAAGAACCGTGCAGCGCGTTAGCGAGCGAATGAGGATATTCGGGTGCCGGTATTTAAATACTTTTTGACCGTAGGGTCGCTGCTTTTCGGATTGCTCTATTACGCAAGCAGCGTGATCGAACCCGCCTCGCTTCCGTTCGCGGTCACGCAAACGAGCGGGCTGCCGAAGCCATATAAAGCGCCTGCAATAGAGCCGCCCAAGCCGAGCGTCGCTGTCGCCGAGCCGCCAAAGCCTGAAATCGTCGCGGCGAAAGCCGAGTCGCCCGCGCCGGCTAAGAATCGAAAGGCCGCCTACAAGCGCAAGCCGGGGCAGGTGCAGGAGCGCTACGCCCGTTATCTGCCGAGCGAGGCGGGAAGCCTCTGGTAGCAGCGGCCGGGCAGCGCTGTCGGCGTGGAAAATCTCACCTCAAACGAAAATCGCCGGCCGCAAGTTTTGAAACTTGGGGCCGGCGATTAAATCGAATTCGGGGTTGGCTACTGCCGGTACTGTTGGATGCGCGTGGTGCGCAGGCCGGCGAGGCCGTGCTGGTCGATCGAATACTGCCAGGACAGGAATTCCTCGACCGTCAGCGTATAGCGGGCGCAGGCTTCCTCAAGCGACAAGAGGCCACCACGTACCGCTGCGACCACCTCGGCCTTGCGGCGGATGACCCAACGCTTCGTTGTCGGCGGCGGCAGATCCGCGATCGTCAGGGGACTGCCATCGGGCCCGATGACGTATTTTACCCTCGGGCGGTGGGGCTCGGTCATTGGTACACTCACAAACACAAAGACACGGACTAACTGACTGCGACGAACTACGTGGAAGCTACAGACCGCGACTTAAAATTTGCCTAAGCACGCGGCGCAGAAAGGGAAATGTTTGCCCTGCTTTTGCTAACCTTTTGGTTACTTTTGCGGCCCCCGCACGGCCTTCCGGTGGAGCAGGCCAAAGCCTTTTGGCCCGACGCCCATAGGCTAGGACGAACATTAAGGGCTGCGCCAGCACTAAAGTTCCCGGCGGAAGCCGGCTAGAACGGGCCGGAAACGAAGCCAAGCCGGCAGCAATCGCCGGTCAGGCGCCCTGGCGCACGATGCGCTTGATCTTGTTGAGCGTGAAGTTCTGCCCGTTGATCGACAGCAGCGGTGGATCCTGGGTGAGGTCGACCGAGTCCACGACCGCCGTCACCTCGGTCGAAATCGCGACCGACTGCTTGTTGGCGTCCACTGCCGTGGCGCTCAGCGTGTAGTTGCCGTCGGCCCACTGCTTGCCGTCATTGCCGCGGCCGTCCCAACTGAAAGCCTGATTGCCCGGATTGACCGCGAACGTGCCGGTATAGGCGGTCTGGCCGGTCAAATCGTCCTTGATCGTGACCGTCGCGGTCGCGGGCTTGGTGACGTTGAAGCTCCAGTTGCCCTTGCCGTCGACAACGTTGCTGGTCGAGCCGTCGACGACGACATTGGCGCCGACATAAGCCAGCGCGGTCGTCTGCTGCGCGGCTTTGTCCATC
The DNA here is from genome assembly GCA_031389925.1 of Hyphomicrobiales bacterium. Taxonomy (GTDB): domain Bacteria; phylum Pseudomonadota; class Alphaproteobacteria; order Rhizobiales; family Xanthobacteraceae; genus Pseudolabrys. The sequence goes on from JANMSZ010000316.1 coordinate 7,570, forward strand.
GACACCAGCGCCGCCAGCTGCTCGTTCGACTTCATCTGCTGTTCGACCTGGGCGAACTGCACCAGTTGCTGGGTGAACTGGTTGGTATCCAGCGGGTCGAGCGGGTTCTGGTTCTTCAATTGTGTGGTCAGCAATTGCAGGAAGGTCGTGAAATTGCTGGCGATCATCTGATTATCGACGCCGGTCGCGGTGGCGCTGGTGCCGGTCGCGTTGGTGACGGGGGTCGCTGTGATCGTGCTCATGATCGTTCCTTAGCTGTCGCTTAAACTCGGATGTCGACGCCGCCGCGTTGTCCGGCGAGCCGGCTGTAGTCGCGGGCAGCCGCTTCGCTCAGCATCTCGTCTTCCACCACCAACTGCGCGGTCTCGGACCGCGTGCCGCTCTGCTGTTGTTGGTTCATCGATTGATCGCGCAGCGAGAACTGCGTGCCGTTGTCGCTGGTCTTGAGACCGGCATCCTGCATGGCGCGCTCGAGACCGGCCGAGTCGCGGCGCAGCAAATCCAGCGTTTCCGGACGGTCGGCGATCATGCGCGTGGTGATGGTGCCGTCGCGGTCGACCTCAAGGCGGACCTCGATGCGGCCGAGTTCTGGAGGATCGAGGCGGATTTCGAAATGATTGGTGCTGGACAGCGCCTTGCTGGTGATTTCGATGGCGATGCCGGACAGCGGCACGGCCGCGGCCTGCGGCGCGAGCGGAGCGGGGGCGGCGAGGGGCGTTGCGGGCGCGGTCGTCTTCGCGGTGAGCGCGGCGACCTGCGCGGCGTCGGCTTTCGGCGCGGCGAGGGTGGCGTCGGCCGCGGGCGTAACGGTTGTTTCGGCGGTAACGGCGTGAGCGGCGGGCTTTACTTCGCCGCGCGAGCCAGCCTCGGCTTTGTCGGCCTGAACAGGATCGACGGTCAGCGGCTTGTCGCCGGTGGATTTGGCAGCCTGGAATTCCGTGGCGCCCTTGGCCTCGTCGCCAGCTTTGCCGGCCTCGGCTTGCGCGACGGGGGTTTTGCCGGATTTGCCCTTACCAATAGTCGTTTCGGCATCGGCCGGCGCGGCAATGGCCGCCTCAGGAGCGGCCTCGGCGGCCGCCGGCACGGCCGTCGCGATGGCGTCGGCCGGGGTCAATGTCGGGATCGGAGCCGCGGGCGCGACAACGGCGGTGGTGGCCGGCTTGGCCTCGACCACCAATTGGGCCTCGGCAGCAATCTGCTCGGCGGATTTGCCTTCGGCCTTCGCCTCGGTCTCGGATTTGGTCTCGGATTTGCCGTCGCCGGCGGGCTTTTCCTCGTCGGTCGCCTTGGTCTCGGACGTCTTGGTCTCGGACGTCTTGGCATCGGCCGTCTTAGCGTCGTCGCCCGGCGCGGCCGGGGCTTCATCTGATTTAGTGTCCGATTTGGCAGCGGGCTGGTCGCGATCGGCGCGCGCGGCGTTGGCGTTGTTGTCCGCAGGGCGGCGATCAACGGGCGGGGCGCTGTCCAGCAGACTCTCGAACGCCGGCGCGGCGCCGCGGTCGGGCGTCGACCGGGCGGTCAGGATGGGCTTGAGCGTAATCGTGGGGTCGAACGCAACGTGCGGCACGGGCACCTCCGGAAATTCCGCTCTTCAAACTGCAATCGGCGGGCCAGCCCGGAAATTAGAAATTATATATTTAGATCAATAGGATACTCATATACCACCAGCCCAAAAGCCGTCCCGTCCGGCAACGGCTGCTGGCTAACCGGCAAGATTTGCCGTCTTTCGTCCGCAAAGTGCGGCCAGACCGCCAACCCCCTCACATTGCGCGCGCGCCGTCGCCACCTGTAGTAAGAACCTGACATGCCAAACAGCCTCGGATTAGACAGCAGCCCCGAAAA
>JANMSZ010000324.1:0-6864 GCA_031389925.1 Hyphomicrobiales bacterium
CCTGCAGACCGCTTTCGCTCAGCCTGCTCCGCCCCAGGTCGTCGCCAAAGCCGAGCCAAAGACCGAGCGGCCAGCACCGGCAACGGAAAAGGACCCCGAGACCAAACGTCTCGAATTGCTGGTGCTTGCGCTGGCAGCCGACCGCGAGCGCCAAAGTGCGCGGATTGCGAGCCTCGAGCGCAATCTCGAAGACATGACCGGTTCGATCAAACAGCAGGTGGCAATCGCGGCCAAAGCCGTTACACCGCCGCCCGCGCCGCCTCCGATGGCAGCCGCGCCCGTCATTATGCCGCTGGCGATGGCGCCGATGTCGCAACCAGCGACCACCTGGCCTGGCAATACGCCGCCGCAAGCCGAAGCCCCCGCAGCCGGACCCGTTCCGCTGCCGCCCGAGCGGCTTGCCGCCCTTCCCGCCACCGACCCCGAGCCGCCGCGCAAGCCTGAGGTCGGCATCGATCTCGGCGGCGCGGCCAATCTGGATGTGCTCAATGCCCGCTGGGTCGCGGTCAAGGCGAATTTCGGCCCGATGCTCGCCGGCTTGTATCCCCGCGCCGCGGAGCGCCAGCGGCAAACCGGATCGGACTATCGCTTGATTGCCGGACCACTACCGACCAATGCTGCCGCCGTGCAATTGTGCGCCAAGTTCGTCGCCGCCCGCATCACCTGCCGCGTGGTTAAATTCGACGGCGAGCGGATGGTGCAACGCTGAACGTCATGAAACTGTTTCTGCCGAGTGCCCGCGCGACCAACGTCCTGCTGATCGTGGGCTTCGCTTCGCTCGGCTATGCGCTCTATATCCGCTACACCGCGCTCGAGCAGTCGACGGTCGGCCTCGCCTGCGGCGCCGGTCTCGACACCTGGCTCTGCGCATCGCGCCGCATCGTCACCGCCTTGCATCAATATTCGGTATTCGGCGTTGCCGCGCTGGCGATCGCCGCGATCAATCTGCTGCGTCCGTCGCTGGTATTGTTTGCCGCCGCGCTCGCGATGGCCTGCCTCGGCGTCGTGCTCTACAATATCGTGCTGTCGTCGCTGGCGATCGGCCTGCTGCTGCTCAGCTTCGCGCGTCGCGCACCTGAGTCAGACTGAAGGCAATCGCGGCTAGCGCCGCGCAAATCCAGACCGCCTGCCAGTTCGCCACCGTTTCATTGAGCAGAATGTAAGGCACCGACAGCGCCAGGATCAGCGCGCCGCCTAGCTCGGCCGCGCCGCGCTCGCCTGTGGGCCGCGGCATGAACAATGTGTGCAGCAGCAAGGGCACCGCAGCCGCTGTGAGTGGCGCGAACGGGAAATCCCGGTATCGCGGATCGAACACCAGCCCGAGGGCGACGATCAGCGCCAGCAGCATGGTCGTGATCATGATGCCGCCGATCAGCCGCGCCAGCGGATCGCTTTCACGCTGGACAGCTGGCCCGAGCAACCGTGAGAACCGCGGTAGCGGCGTGCCGCGCATCATCGCGACGCTGACAGCAAGCGGCGCGGCGACCGCGACTGCCGCAAACGCCAGCGACCGCAGCCAGCCGCTGACATAAAGACTCTCGAGCGGCACATTGGCGATGGTCCAGCCGATCAACAGACCGCCGGCAAACGCATTACCGGTCACCGCCAGCCACAGCGACAGCGGCACATGGTCCGAGCGGCGTCCGGCCCAGGCCGCGCCGAACACGACGATGGCGAAGGCGATGCCGCCCGCCGCCTGCAATTTCCAGTACGGATGACTGGACACCGCCTGTCCCCATTCGAATTTCTGGGCGCGGTCGGCATCGTTGAAGAACCCCCAGTGACCGCCGACGGTGCCTTCCAGTGCCCGTTTCCACGGCTGGTCGAAGGCCTCGATGACGTTGACGTGGACCTTGTCGCGCTTGGCCAGCGCCAGCACGTCCTGAATGACGCGGGCCTGGTTCGCTGGCGACGGCAAGGCGCCCTCGCGCATGCGCCCGGCGCTCGGCCAGCCGACCTCGCCGATGATCACTTCTTTGCCGGCAAAGGCCGCGGCCATTTGGCGGCGGATGACGTCGATATGGGCGCCGGCATGGCGGGTGGCGACGGGCACGTCTTCCCAATACGGCAGAATGTGAATGGTGATGAAATCGACCGCGGCCGCGACGTCGCCGCTGCGCAGCCAGAATTCCCAGACATCGGCATAGGTGACCGGCACCTTCACCCGGGCTTTGACGGCCCGGATCATGGCGGCGAGATCGGCCGCGGACATATCGCCGCGGAGCAGTACCTCGTTGCCGACCACCAGGGCGCGGATCGTGTCCGGATAGCGGTTGGCCAGGTCGATTGCCGCCTCCATCTGAACGGCTGTCTTGATCCGGTTGCTCGAGATCCAGAAGCCCTGCATGACCTTGAGGCCGAGGCGGGAGGCGATCGGCACCACCTGCTCGAGGCCTTGGTCGGCTGAATAGATCCGCACGCACTCGCTCAGTTTGGCGATTTGGACCAGGTCCTGCTCGATCTGGGCGGCGGGAATGCGTGTTTCCGGATCGAATGGCGTCTGCAGGCCCCGGAACGGCGCATAGGAGATGCAGTAGAGCTTCTCGCCCGGATTGAGCCCCTGCGGCATGGGGACCGGGCTGCCGAGCCAGGCCCAGACAGCGGCGATGAGGGTCGCCGCAACGGCGAGGCAGGCTAGACCTAGGCGCACAGGTGTCCCATTCGGTCGGCATCAAGAATCCGGCAGGATTGGCTTATAGCGGGCGCCGACCGCTGCCAAGCGCGCCCCAATTCGCGTTCAAATCTGCGGTCTTAAGCACGCGACGTTGAGGTGCTGGACAAGAGGTATCCAAACAGGCCAAGTTTTGCCGGTGGGAGATCTGCTGGGAGGCCGGGGTTGGGATTCCTATAATCAAAACAATGCGTCGCATGCGGCATCTATGCCGTATTAGCGTCCCAATCCGGTATCAAATGAATCCGGCTAGCGGGCGGGTACTCTCAAGCAAACACCGGCGGGAAAATGCCGTTTAGTCTTAAGTTGCGTAGCTTTTTTGCTGTGTTGGCCACGGCCGCGTTCGCCTTTACGGCCACGGCTGCCTTTGCCCAAAGCGGCGGCAGTAACGGCAAGCCTGCGGAAACGCAAAAGCCGGCCGCCGACGCCGTCAAGGAAGGCCAGAAAAAGATCGACGAAATCGCCGAGGCCACCCGGGTTCTGACCGGGCCGTCAGGCAACCCCGAATGCGTCTGGCTCGGCCGCCGCGTCGTCAGCCTGCTATGGCGCGACGATCTCGACACCGCCTTCCGCCATCTCGACCTTTACGACCGTTTTGCCTGCCCCGGCGCTCATATCCAGGCGACTTTCCGCTGCCTGGTCCGGCAAGGAAACATCGATCCCAAGGCCCAGGAAACACTGAACGGCCGCGTTCACGCATGCTGGCTCAATCCCGGCCTGCCGCCGACTGAGTCGGTCGCGGCCCAGGCCCCGGCGGCGTCCGACGGAACGTCTCCCAAGTAGGTGCGTTGCACCCTCGCGAAATAACTTTCCGCCGCCATGCGCGTGACAAGGAATTGCCATGTGCACGGAATACTTGAAATGTGTCCTGATGCCGAGCTATGCTGCGTCGCAGCAGATCAAGTTTCGGCTGAGCCCAGGGGACGGGTTCGAGGATCTGCCACTCTGCCCCGCTTGGTCGTGAGTCGATGCGCATCGTCGCTGCCGTGGTCGCCCTTGTGGCGTGCGTGCACGGAGGATTGTGGGCTTTAGCCCGCGATCATATTTCGGCTCCCAATTACGATGGCCAGTTGGCCAGCGTTTCCTACGCGCCATTCGAAGGCAATGTGAATCCCGACGAGGGCGGCAAAGCCAACGTCGCGCGCATCCGGGCCGATTTGAAATTGCTCGCGCCGCTGACGCGCGCGGTGCGTACTTATTCGTCGACCGGCGGCGTCGAACTGGTGCCGGGCGTCGCGCAAGAATTCGGCCTGCGCACAACCGTCGGCGCCTGGATCGACAAGGACAATAACCGCAACGAGCGCGAAATCCGCTCGGTCATCGACCTCTCCAAGCGCCACAGCAACATCAACGGCATCTTCGTCGGCAACGAAACGATCTACCGCGCCGAACAGAAGATCCCTGAACTCATCCAAAAGATTCAACGCGTCAAGCGCGCGACCAACGTGCCCGTGACGACCGGCGAAATCTGGAACATCTGGCTCGAACATCCTGAGCTGGTGTCGGCAGTCGATTTCATCGCCGCGCACATCCTGCCTTATTGGGAAGGCTTCTCGGACAAGCAGGCGGTCGACCAGGCGATCATCATCTACGACAAGCTGCGCGCCGCCTATCCCGGCAAGCGCATCGTGATCGCCGAGTTCGGCTGGCCGAGCGCCGGCTACAATCTCAAGAACGCCACGCCCGGCCGCATCGAGCAGGCCGTCGTGCTGCGCGATTTCGTGTCGCGCGCCGAGGCCTTCGGCATCGACTACAACATCGTTGAAGCCATCGACCAGCCCTGGAAGATCTTCGAAGGCGGCGTCGGCCCTTATTGGGGGATGTTCGACGCCAACCGCCAGCCGAAGTTCGAATGGTCCGGCATCATCACCACTCCCGATCACTGGCGCATCGCCGGCATCGCCGTCCTGATCGGCGTTCTGCTGTCGATGCCGATCTTGGCGGCCAGCATCGTGACGATATGGCAGACCGTGACGCTCGCGGCGGCGGCCAATCTCGTCGGCGCCTGGTTTGCCGCGGTGTTCGCCTATTGGAACGGTCACTACTTCGTCTGGGGCTCGGCTTTCGCGCTGGGTCTCGGCACCGTGCTGCTGATTCCGTTGGTCATCATCGCACTGGCGCGTATCGAGGAGATCGCGCAGATCGCGTTCGGCATGAAGCCGCGCCGGCTCATCGCCGCGCCGCCGCTCGCGCCCGAAGGCGCGTTGCCGAAAGTCTCGATCCACATTCCGGCCTACCGCGAGCCGCCGGAAATGCTCAAGCAGACGCTCGACGCCGTCGCCGCGCTCAATTATCCGAATTTCGAGTGCGTGCTGGTGGTGAACAACACGCCCGATCCGGCGATGTGGATGCCGATCGAGGAACATTGCCGCCTGCTCGGCGACCGCTTCAAGTTCGTCAATGCGCAGAGCCTCGAGGGCTTCAAAGCCGGCGCGCTGCGGCTGGCGCAAGCTTATACCGCGCCCGACGCCGAAGTCATCGGCATCATCGACGCCGACTATGTCGTGCACCCAGACTGGCTGAAGGACCTGGCGCCGCTGTTCCTCGATCCGAATGTCGGCCTCGTGCAGGCGCCGCAGGATCATCGCGACGGCGAACGCAGCGTCATGCATCAGGCGATGAACGGCGAATATGCCGGCTTCTTCGACATCGGCATGGTGCAGCGTAACGAATACAACGCCATCATCGTCCACGGCACGATGTGCCTGATCCGCCGTCAGGCGCTGGAAGCCGCCGGCGGCTGGTCGAGCGACACCATCTGCGAGGACACCGATCTCGGCCTCACGCTGCTCGAACTCGGCTGGCAGGCGCACTATACGAACAAGCGCTACGGCCATGGCTTGCTGCCGGACAACTTCGAGTTCTACAAGAAGCAGCGCGATCGCTGGGCCTATGGCGGCCTGCAGATCGTCAAGAAGCATTGGCGCCGTTTCCTGCCCGGCGCGAGCCGTCTGACGCGCGATCAGAAGCGCGAGTTCGCGCTCGGCTGGCTGAACTGGCTCGGCGCCGAAAGTCTCGGCGTCGTCGTCGCCCTGCTCAACATCGTCTGGGTGCCGATCATCGCCTTCCTCGACATCGCGGTGCCGGATCGCATCCTCACGATCCCGATCATCGCGGCTTTCGCCGTGTCGGTCGCGCACTTCGTCGTGCTGTACCGCCTGCGCGTGCGCAGCAATCCCGCCGGCCTGCTCCGCACCATGTTCGCGGCCATGTCGGTGCAATGGACAGTGGCGCGCGCGGTCGGCTTCGGCGTCATCAAGGACCACCTGCCCTTCGTGCGCACCAACAAAGGCGGCTCACGCCTCAGCACGGACTTCCACGCCTTCTGGGAAGCGATCATCGCCGGCCTGCTGATCAGCGGCGCCATGGTGCTGGTCGCCACCAACATCAAGGAAATCCGCGAGATCAACATCTTCGCGGGCGTGCTGGTGATCCAGAGTTTGCCGTTTATCGCGGCGGTTGGCTTGGCCCTGATCGAGCGCACGCGGCTCAACGACTTCGCCTACTGGCGCGCCATCGATGGCCGCCTGGCCGAACTGCTTGGCCGCCGCGCGCCGATCGCTCAGGCCGTCGGCAATGCGATGGTGCCGATGGCAGCCCAGCCCGCGGTGCAGACCATCCCGGTCATCGCACCGGCCGTTGAGCAAGCCGAGTTGGTGCAGTAGTCACCTGTCATTCCGGGACGCGCGAAAGCGCGGGCCCGGAATCCATAACCCCGACTCGTAAATATGGATTCCGGGCTCGCCGCTAACGCGGCGCCCCGGAATGACAAATGGATGTGCGCCGCCTAAGCCGGCAGCGCGGTTTCCACCAGCTTCACCCAATACGACGTCCCGAACGGGATCGCGTCGTCGTTGAAATTATACGACGGGTGATGCAGTCCGGCGCTGTCACCGTTGCCGATCCAGATGAAGGCGCCCGGCTTTTCGTTCAACATGAACGAGAAATCCTCCGCGCCCATCATCGGCGGCAGATCGGGGTTGACGCGATCGCCACCGGCGATCTGGCTCGCCACACGCGGCGAAGTCGGTTTCCTTGGCGTGGTTGACCAGCACCGGGTAGCTGCGCTTGTAGGTGAGCTTCGCCTTGGCGCCATAGGCCAACGCCGTGCCTTCGACCACCTGGTGCAGTTTCTTCTCCAGGAGATCGCGCACGCCGGCATCGAGGCTGCGCGCGGTGCCGCGCAAGCGCAC
>JANMSZ010000362.1:0-10825 GCA_031389925.1 Hyphomicrobiales bacterium
AGCATGGCGATGCCGCGCGCCTGGCCGAGCTTCAGCGTCGAAGCGCCGTTGCCGTTGACGAAGGTGTTTTCCACCGCAGCCTCGTGCGGGGCATATTTTTCAATGACGGCAGCGAGACCGTCATGGATTACGACCAGCCGCTCGCCCAAAGTGGCGCGCTCGCTGGTCTCGACCGAGCCGCAGGCAACGTGGATCAGCCGGTTGCCGTCGGACTCGATCAGCCCCCAGCCGGTGCGGCGAAGGCCCGGATCGATGCCGAGAATGCGAATCGGTTGCCGGGACATGACCGTTGATAACCCCGGGCTTGGCCCCCGCCTAGGGACCGCTTGCACATCATGAAAATTCCGCGCATTTCCGAAGGAAACACGCATGGCCGTCATGTCGCACACAACCGAAACGGCGTGGGAATTTGCGGTTCGATTGAACTAGGATCATCGCGCCATGCCGGGTTCGACCTCCTCGCCACGCCGTCACAAGCGCCGGGCCGTCATCATTGGCGGCTCGATGTCCGGGCTGTTTTCCGCTGCGTTCCTGCGACAGATCGGCTGGGACGTCGATGTCTATGAGAAGTCGCCGGTCGAGCTGGTCGGCCGCGGCGCCGGCATCACCACCCATCCCGAACTGATCGAGTCGCTGATCGCGAGCGGCGCCGGTATCGAGAACCTCGGCATCGAAGTACCCAAGCGCATCGAGCTCGACCGCAACGGCAACGTCACCGGCGAACGCCCACTGCGGCAGATCCTCACATCCTGGGACCGGCTGCAACGGCTGCTGCGCGGCACCATCGACGAGGCACATTATCATCTCGGCCACGGCTTCGAGCGCGTCGACCAGGACGAGCGCGGCGTGCGCGTGCAGTTTTCCAACGGCGCCGTCGAGCACGCCGACATCTTGATCGGCGGCGACGGCATTCGCTCCACCGTGCGCGGCGAGGTCGCGCCCGAACTGCAGCCGAACTATGCCGGCTATTACATCTGGCGCGGCGCGCCGAACGAGGCCGACCTTTCGCCCAAGACGCTGAAAGAGATTTTCCCGTACTTCGTTTTCTATCTGCCGCCGCAGCAGGAAATCATCACCTATCCGATCGCCGGCTTCGACAACGACCTGCGGCCCGGCCACCGCCGTTACAATTTCATCTGGTACCGCGTCGCCGACGCCCAGAAGATGAAAGAGATGAACGTCGACGAGCGCGGCGTGCAACATGAGTTCTCGGTACCGCCGCCGCTCATCCGCCGCGACCTGATCGAAGAGATGTACTCGGATGCGCGCGACATCATGCCCGAGGTGCTGCTCGATTGCGTGATGACCATGAAGCAGCCCTTCATCACGCCGATCTACGATTTCACCGCGCCGCGGATCACCTTCGGCCGTGTCGCCATGGTCGGCGATGCCGCCGCCAATGCGCGGCCGCATATGGGCTTCGGCGTTGCCAAAGCGGGTAACGACGCCCAGGCGCTGGCGCGCGCCTTGCGCGATCATGACGACATTGACACCGCGCTGAAAGCCTACAACGCCGAACGCCAGCCGATCGGCAACACCATCGTTAATCACAGCCGCAAGCTCGGCACCCATATGGGCGTCAACCTCAAGACCGAGGAAGACCGCCGCATGCATGAGCTGTTGCAAAGCGACGGCGCGATGATGGACTGGATCGCGGTGCCGAACTTCCTCGACGCCTATAAATAATCGGTTTGCAAATGACCGACCTCCCCAAACCCGATTACGCGCGCAACATGTGCATCGTCGGCCACACCGACCAAGGCGGCCGGCCCGATGGCGTGCAAGTGATGGTCGAGCGCGGCAAGACGGTGGGCACCGCCGAGGCCAAGCGCAAACGCGACTGGACCGCGGGGCTTTCGGTTTACGATATCTCGACGTCGGGTAAACCGCGCCGCATCGGTTTCATGGCGGTCGACGGCGGCTAACATGACCCCCGGTCTCGGCTTCGCGCTCGCCGCCATGGTCTTTTTCGGTCTCGGCGACCTGATTTACAAACGCGCCGCGGCAAGCGGCATCAGCGCCCGCCAGTTCATCATGTTTCAGGCATGGGCCTTCTGTCCCGGCATCACGCTGTATGCGTGGCTGACCGGCACGCTCGATCCGCAACTCTCCGCGCTGTGGGGCGCCCTCGCCGGTGTGTGCGCGCTGGTCGCGCTGTACAATTTCGCCGCCAGCTTGCAATTCGGCGCGGTCAGTACCAATGCGCCTATATTTCGGCTGAACTTCACCATCACCGCGGCGCTGGCCATCGTACTGCTTGGCGAAACGCTGACGCTGGTCAAATTCGCCGCGCTCGCCTGCACGCTGGTCTCGGTGTGGCTGTTGTTGGCCGAACCCGGTGCTACACGCGTCCGGCCGCCATTGGCATCGCTGACGCGCGTACTGATCGCGACCGTAGCGATGGGCTTCACGAATTTGTTCTACAAAATCGGCATCGAGCACCACGCACTGCCGGAAACCATGATCGCGGCCCAAGCCTGGGTGTTCTGTCCACTCGCCACGCTATTCGCCTGGCTGCCGCAGCGGCGCATCGTCCTGACCAAAAACGTATGGCGCTATTCGGGTCCGGTCGCGCTGGTGCAGATCGCCGGCTTTTTGCTGCTGTTGCACGGCCTGCTGGTTGGCCCGGCCAGCGTGCTGGTGCCGGTGGCGCAAATGGGATTCGTGTTCACCGCGCTGCTCGGCGTCTTCGTGTTCGGGGAAACGCTGACCACGCGAAAGAGCGTCGGGCTTGCGGTCGCCGTCGCCGCGCTGGCGTTGTTTGCTGTGAGTTAGCGCATGATCCCGAAAAGTGGGAGCCGGTTTTCGGACAAGATCATGCGCAAAATAAATTAAGCGCTCATCTTCTGCACCAGCGCGTCCGATACCTCGAAATTGGCGTAGACGTTCTGCACGTCGTCATTGTCGTCGAGCGACTCGACCAGCTTGAGCATCTTCTCGCCGGCTTCGTCGTCGAGCGCGACGGTGTTCTGCGGCTTCCAAAGCAGCGCCGACTTACGCGCCTCGCCGAATTTCGCTTCCAGCGCCTTGGCCACATCGCGCAGGTTTTCCGGCGTGGCGAATATCTGGTGGCCGTCGTCGTTCGAGACGACGTCGTTGGCGCCAGCCTCGATCGCCGCGTCCAGCATGGCATCGGCGCTCGCGGCCTTTGCTTCATACTCCACCACACCAAGATGATCGAACATGAAGGCCACCGAACCGGTGGTGCCGAGATTGCCGCCGCTCTTGGCGAAGATGGAGCGAACTTCACCGGCGGTGCGGTTATGGTTGTCGGTCAGCGCCTCGACAATCACGGCGACACCGCCGGGGCCGTAGCCCTCATAGCGGATGTCGTCGAAGCTTTCGGCATCGTTGCCGGAGGCCTTCTTCACGGCGCGCTCGATATTGTCTTTCGGCATGTTCTCGGCGCGGGCGGCCAAGATTGCGGCGCGCAGGCGCGGATTGAACGCAGGGTCGGGCTGGCCGAGTTTGGCGGCGACGGTGATTTCGCGCGCCAGCTTGCCGAACACCTTGGAGCGGACTTTGTCCTGCTTCCCCTTGCGGTGCATGATGTTTTTGAATTGGGAATGACCGGCCATATCCGCGCGTCTCGCAATAGGTTGATGCCGCCAAGGTTATAGGCCGGGCGCGCGGGGAAATAAATATCGGATGCGAAGCGGCGGCAGGCCTAGATCAGGCGCTCGCCACCGCGACATTGCGCAACAATGCGTCGATCCGTTCGCCGACCTTGGCGACGTTGCGGTGCACGCGCGCTTTGTAGCGGCGGACCGCGTCGCGATCGATCATGAAGACTTCCTTTTCCGGGTAGCTGCGCCCGAAAATATCGATCAGCATGCTGCGGAAACGGCCGGACACGATGTCCGCCTGCTGCGGCGACGCCGCCTCTTCATAGGATGCGTAGTCGGCCGAGGTCAGCGCGCACAGCAACGGCGCGAGCCGCGCCGAATGCACCTGCCGGTGGCTTTGAATGACCTTGATGATGCGGTCGAGCGGCAGTTCGACGCCGGTCTCAGGGCCGATCTGCAATGGCGCGTCCTCGCTCCCCCGGTTCAACGGAAACTGATCGATCAGCCAGTCGCCGAGGTGCACGACATTGGTACGGCCGCGGCCGTACATCAGCACGTCGTCCTCGGAGCGCGCGAACCAGGTGTCCAGCCGCTCGATGACGCTGTCGAGCGCCGGTCGCGGAATCAACTCGCGATATTGCGTGCCGAAGATGCCGATCGAGGCTTTGCCGCGTCCAATGACGTCGAGCACCTCGCCGCTGAGCAGCGGCTGGAACAGGCTGTTGCCAGCGCCGAGCACCACGAGATCGTATTGCTGGCGCGCCTCGTTCAGCGTGCGGAAGTCCAGATGATGCACGTCCGCCTCGCCGGGCAGCAGCGCATTGATCATTTGCATGCCAAGCCGGTCGCCGAACGTGTCGTCGTCGCCGCACGACACCACCGCGATGCTGCAAGACGTGACAGGCTTCAACCGGTCGGTCGGGGTCAGACGCATCAGCATTTCGCTGGGGCTGACCGGCGTCGTGCATTCGATGCGGAAGCCGTAACGGTCGAACAGCCGCGCCAGATCGTAGAAGCTCAGGTGATTGGCAGCGCCGGCGCGGTCGCCGCCGAGATCGGTGGCGCCATAGCTCAGCACCACGTCCTGCTTACTGAAGCGCAGATGGGTGAAGAGATTTTCCACGTCGATGATCTGGTCGAGCACCCCGAGCATGACGATGACGTCGGATTGCGCCGCGGCCTTCGTCGGGAAATCGCCGCCGGCGATGTTGCAGACATTGCCGCCGTCGCAGGTCACGCTGTCGCGCGACTGGTAGCTGCAGCCGTAAGGCAGCACGCGCTCGAGAGCCGGCGCGGCGCTGAGATCGAGCACGCGGGAGCCGGCGGGAATGAATTGGGCGGCGAGAAGCGCGCGCGGATCGATCGCCGGGGCCTGGCGCAAGGCCGGCGGCGGCGAATCGATGACGAGTTTGCGATTGACCTGAATGTTCATGTGCGCCTGCCCTGGTCGTGAAAAGCCGTACCCAGAACAAAGCGGCGAATCGCCGTGGCTTAGGCCGCATCGTGGCCAGCCATGGTCAACAATTCGTTAATATTTATTAACGCCAGAAATCCGGCTGCACCTGCTCGAGTACGCCGCCGAGGCGCACCGCGCCGACCTTGGCCGCAAGGCCGCTTGCGTCGTCGGTCTCGACCGCAAGACCGCACAACGTCGCCGGTCCCCCGGCCGCCTCGAATTTCGAGCCCGGCACCTTGCGCAAGAAGCGATTGAGCGGCTCGTCTTTGTTCATGCCGATCACGGATTCAAAATCGCCGGTCATGCCGGCGTCGGTCATGAAGGCGGTGCCGCCCGGCATGATGCGATGATCGGCGGTCGGCACGTGGGTGTGCGTGCCGATAACCAGACTGGCGCGGCCGTCGCAGAAATAGCCCATCGCCTGCTTCTCGCTGCTGGCTTCGCAATGCATGTCGACGATCACGGCGTCGGCGCCGCTGCGCAGCGGACAGGCGGAGATCTCGCGCTCGACCGCGGCGAAGGGATCGTCCATCGCATCCATGAAGATGCGGCCCATGGCGTTGATGACCAGCGCGTGCTTGCCGTTCTTGGTTTCGACCAATGCGGCGCCCCGCCCCGGCGTGCCCTTGGGATAGTTCACCGGCCGGATCAGCCGCGGCGCGCGCTCGATGAACACCAAAGCTTCGCGCTGGTCCCAGGCGTGATTGCCGAGCGTGACGGCGTCGGCGCCGGCGTCGATCAGTTCGTTGTAGATGACCTCGGTGATGCCGAAACCGCCGGCGGCGTTCTCGCCATTGATCACGACGAGATCGAGCTTCCAGTCCTTGATGAGCCCGGGCAGGCGCTCATTGACGATGGTGCGACCGGATCGGCCGAGGATGTCGCCGATAAACAAAATACGCATGCGCCGCTAAACCCTACGAAAATCAATAATCTCGCGTTCCGTTAGCACGAGATCGAGCCGCGCGTCGCGCTCGGTCGCCGGAACCTTGCCTATTTCCTGTGCCGCAAAAGCGATGCCGATGGCGACGATTTTCTTGCTTGCCCGCAGGGCATGGATGGTCATGTCGTAATAGCCGGCGCCGTAGCCGATGCGTTGGCCGCTGCGGTCGAAGGCCGCCAGCGGCACGATCAGGATTTCAGGCGCGACCTCGGCGGCATCCAGGGTCGGCTCGCGAATGCCCCACTGCCCCGAGGCCAGCGGCGCGCCGAACTCCCAGGCCCGCATGATCAGCGGATGGCCGCGGCCGGCAATGCAGGGCAGCGCCAGGCTGGCGCCGGCCTCCGCGAATTTGCGCAGCAGCGGGATCGGATTGATCTCGGTCTTCATCGGCGAGAAGCCGGAAACGATCATGCCGGGCGTGACCGCGACGGGCAGCGGCCGTGCCGCGATGGTCTCGGCCGCTGCCTGACGCGCCGTCGGCGGCAAGGCGTCGCGCAGCGTCAGCGCGGCGCTGCGCAATTCGGCTTTGCGGGTTTGGTTTTCGGTGGGAGGCATTTCGCCGTCAAATCAAGTGCGGAGCCGCGATGGCCGTCAGAGCGTGATCCCGGGAACCTACTGTTGTAGGTGGGCGCCATATGACCGAGCCCACGAGCCCGGCCAGGGACAGCTCCCGAAGGAATCGTAAGGCCCCGGGGAATGTTGCCCTGTCGCACCTCACAGCCCCGCGACTCGAATGTAGTGCTTTGGGGGTGGAAGCGCCATGGCATCCTCACTGTCATTCCGGGACGGCCGCGCAGCGGACGGGCCCGGAATCCATAGTCACAAATGGGGGTTATGGATTCCGGGCTCGCGGCCTAATGGCCGCGCCCCGGAATGACGAATTAACCGATCGCCACGCCGGAGCCGAGGCTCTGGTTCAGCTTTCGGGTGATGCCCTCGAGCCGCTCGGCGGCCGAATTGAAGGCGCCGACCACAGCATCCGAGGCGGCCTTGGCGCGGTCCGAGGCGACGACGCGGGCGTCGCGCAGGCCGTTCAGTTCCTCTTCCATGCGGCGCATCTTATGGGCGGCTTCCGAGAGCTCGTCCGCCACCATCAAGGCCGCCATGACGGTCAGCCGCGTGTCGCCGATCTCGCCGAACTGCTTGCGCAGGCCTTCGATGCGCTCGTCCATGTCGCGGGCGAGCGTCAGCAGATGTTCTTCCTGCCCGTCCTCGCAGGCGAGGCGGAACTGGCGGCCGGCAATGGTGGCGTTCACGGTCGGCATGGCTTTTCCCTGCGCATGATCTTGTCCGAAAATCGGTGCCCACTTTTCGGGATCATGCGCTACTCGTTCGAGTCCAGCACCGATTGAATGGAAGCGATCGCCGTGTCGAGCCGGCCGGCGATATCGCGGTTGGCCGCTTCGAGCTTGCGCGACCGCGCGGTCTCGCCGTCGAGCGTGTTGGCGAGCCTTGTGCGGTCCAGCCCAAGCGCCTGGACTTGGGCTGCCAACGCCTCCTCGCTGCGGTCGGCCTCGCGGCGTCGTTCGACGGCGGCATCGAGCGTGTCCAGCGCATGCGCCAGACGTTTGACGGCGTTGTCGATCGCGCTTTGCTCGGTCATCGGGTTGCCAGGGCCGTCTCCACACCGAAAACTCTTGCGGCGGCAATTGTTTAGGCCAAGAACCTTACGTGGCGCGCGACCCTGGCGTCAACGCTGGCGGGCAGATTTACCCTGCTGTTTTCGATGCCTGTGCACGGCAAGTCCGGACAATTGGCCGTCACATTGACTCAAGGGCCTCACATGCTATCCAGCCCTCGCAAAAGGCCTTTTCCATGAATGTAAAAGCGTCCTCGACGGCAGCCGTGGCACCCGCAACGGGACACGCGCGACCGGTTCCTGCCGTCTCTGAAGCGACGATGGCCAATGCCATCCGTGCGCTGGCGATGGACGCAGTCGAACAGGCCAAATCCGGCCACCCCGGCCTGCCGATGGGCGCCGCCGATGTGGCGACCGTGCTGTTCACGCAATTCCTGAAATTCGATCCCACCGACCCGCACTGGGCCGACCGCGACCGCTTCGTGCTGTCGGCCGGCCACGGCTCGATGCTGATCTACGCGCTCTTGTATCTCACCGGCTATTCGTCGGTGACGCTCGACGAGATCAAGCGCTTCCGCCAGCTCGGCTCCAAGACGCCCGGCCATCCGGAAAACTTCATCACCACCGGCATCGAAACCACCACCGGCCCGCTCGGCCAGGGCATCGCCAATGCCGTCGGCATGGCGATCGCCGAGCGCCACATGGCCGCGGTGTTCGGCAACGAGGCGGTCGATCACAAGACCTACGTGCTGTGCTCCGACGGCGACCTGATGGAAGGCATCAGCCATGAAGCCATCGCGCTCGCCGGTCACCTGAAGCTCAACAAGTTGATCGTGCTGTTCGACGACAACGGCATCTCGATCGACGGCGCGCTGTCGCTGTCGGATTCCACCGATCAGGTGAAGCGTTTCGAGGCCTGCGGCTGGAACGCTACGCGCGTCGACGGCCATGACCCGGCAGCCATCGCCGCGGCGCTGACCAAGGCGCAAAGCGCCGACAAGCCGACCATGATCGCCTGCAAGACCACCATCGGCTACGGCTCGCCGAACAAGGCCGGCAAGTCGTCATCGCACGGCTCGCCGCTCGGCGCCGACGAGATCAAGGCGACGCGCGAGAAGCTCGGCTGGCCGCATGGGCCGTTCGAAATTCCCGCCGACATTCTCGCCGCATGGCGCGCCGCCGGTGCGCGCTCGAAAGACGCGCACGCCGCGTGGAGCAAGAAGCTCGCCGCGCTCGATCCGGCGCAGCGCGCCGAGTTCGAACGCCGCATGAAGGGCGAGTTGCCGGTCAAGGCTTTGGCTGAAGCCGTCAAGTCGCTGAAGCAGTCGCTCGCCGCGACGCCGAAAGAAATCGCCACCCGCACCGCATCGGAATTCACCCTTGAATCCCTGGTGCCTGCGGTGCCGGAAATGATCGGCGGTTCGGCCGACCTCACCGGCTCGAACAACACCCGCACCAAGGCGATGAAGACTTTGTCGGCCGCCGACTATGCCGGACGTTTCATCCACTACGGCATCCGCGAACACGGCATGGCCGCCGCCATGAACGGCATGACGCTGCACGGCGGCGTCATCCCCTACTCCGGCGGCTTCCTGATTTTCTCGGATTACTGCCGTCCGTCGATCCGCCTCGCCGCCTTGATGGGCGAGCGCGTCATTCACGTGCTGACCCATGACTCCATCGGGCTTGGCGAAGACGGCCCGACGCATCAGCCGGTCGAACATCTCGCCGCGCTGCGTGCGATCCCGAACTTGTTCGTGTTCCGTCCGTGCGACGTGGTCGAGACCGTCGAGTGCTGGCAGTTGGCGCTGGAAGCGAAGGACCGCCCGAGCGTGCTGGCGCTGACGCGCCAGAACCTGCCGCAGCTCAGCCAGAATTTCCTCGACAGCAACCGCTGCGCCGCCGGCGCCTACGAAATCGCCGCCGCCGAAGGCAAAGCACAAGTCTCGATCTTCGCCACCGGTTCGGAAGTCGCCATCGCGCTCGACGCCAAGAAGCTGCTCGCCGCCAAGGGCGTGCCGGCCCGCGTGGTCTCGATCCCCTGCTTCGAACTGCTGCTGGAAGCGCCGGAGGCCGCGCGCCGCGCCATCATCGGCGACGCGCCGGTCAAGATCGGCGTCGAAGCCGCCGTGCGCATGGGCTGGGACGCCATCATCGGCAATGACGGCGTCTTCGTCGGCATGGATTCATTCGGCGCCCGCGCGCCGTTCAAGGAACTGTATAAGAGTTTCGGCATTACCGCCGAGAAGGTGGCGGAAGCCGCCTTGAGCAAATTGGGTTCGAAATAACTATATACGCCGTCACCGCCTGTCGCCGTTTGAACGGGCAGCGAGCGTAACGACCGGGAGTGTGATTCAATGACTGTACGTGTTGCCATCAATGGCTTTGGCCGCATCGGCCGCAATATCCTGCGCGCCATCGCCGAGTCGGGCCGCACCGATATCGAAGTGGTCGGCATCAACGACCTCGGCCCGGTCGAGACCAACGCCCACCTGCTGCGCTACGACTCAGTGCATGGCCGCTTCCCGGGCACCGTCACCGTCAAGGGCGACACCATCAGCGTCGGCAACGGCGCCATCAAGGTGACCGCCGTGAAAGACCCCGCCACGCTGCCGTGGAAGGATCTCGGCGTCGACATCGCGATGGAATGCACCGGCATCTTCACCGCCAAAGACAAAGCCTCGCTGCACCTGACCGCCGGCGCCAAGCGCGTGCTGGTCTCGGCCCCCGCCGAAGGCGCCGACTTCACGGTCGTCTACGGCGTCAACCACGACAAACTGACCAAGGATCACAGAATCGTCTCCAACGCCTCGTGCACCACCAACTGTCTGGCGCCGGTCGCCAAGGTGCTCAACGACGCCGTCGGCATCGACAAGGGCTTCATGACGACGATCCACTCCTACACCGGCGATCAACCGACGCTCGACACCATGCACAAGGATCTCTACCGCGCCCGCGCCGCCGCCTTGAACATGATCCCGACCTCGACCGGCGCCGCGAAAGCCGTCGGCCTCGTTCTCCCCGAACTCAACGGCAAGCTCGACGGCGTCTCGATCCGCGTGCCGACGCCGAACGTCTCGGTGATCGATTTCAAGTTCGTCGCCAAGAAGGCGACGACCGTTGCCGAAATCAACGGCGCGATCGAGCGCGCCGCAGGCCAGCAGCTCAAGGGCATCCTCGGCTTCACCAACGAGCCCAACGTCTCCGGCGACTTCAACCACGACCCGCACTCCTCGATCTTCCATATGGACCAGACCAAAGTGATGGACGGCACCTTCGTG
>JANMSZ010000384.1:0-17374 GCA_031389925.1 Hyphomicrobiales bacterium
GAGCCGCCGCCGATCGACCGCCAACTTCCTATTTGGGACTTGGCATCGTCGAGCATTTTCTTTCAGCGCCGACAGGTTTGGGTTCACGCCGCCTTCGGCGGATATCGGAAAGCCTACAAGAAGGCATTCCCCGACGAGAACATCGACGGCAAAATTTTGAGCCACGCGATGAACCGGCGAACGGCGGCGCTCAAGGGCTTTGCCTACATCAGGATCACGCCGACCTCGCGGGGCTGCAATTCAAGCAGCGCCTTCTCCGAAAATTGGGCGGTGACGCTGCACAGCGATCCGAAGCAGGCCGAGGCCAATCGGCGGCGCGGCGCCTTCATTCAGTACGCCGATCTTTCCGATCTCATGGTGATGCTCGACATCAAAGTGGGCGGCGGCGTAATGGCCGTCGTGAATGAAGGTCAAAAGCTCGTCACGCCGCGAACGTCAACGCGGTGAAGACGCCGCCCGAACTTCGGCTAATGCGACGCCGTCCCGGCCTGCGGCAGATACATCCGCATCGTGGTGCCGACGCCTTCTTCGCTGTCGATGGTGATGTGGCCGCCCGATTGCCTGATGAACCGGCAGACCATGGCCAAACCCAGGCCGCTGCCGTGGCCTTCTTCCTTGGTGGTGAAGAACGGCTCGAACACGCGGTGCCTGATCGCGGCGGGAATGCCGGTACCGTTGTCCTGCACCGCCAGCGTGGCGTAGCGGCCGGGCGCGATGCCCTTCGGGTGGGCGTCGCCGATGTCGATATTGCCCGTTTCCAGCGCCAGCGTACCGCCGTCCGGCATGGCGTCGCGGGCGTTGAGCGCCAGATTGAGCAAGGCGGTGGCGAACTGGGTCGGGTCGATGCGCGCCGGACGCAGATCCCGCGCGAAGTTTGTCGTCACCCGTATCTGCCCGCCCAGCGTCGGCTTGAAGAGCTTGGTCGTCTCGACGATCAACTGGTTGAGATCGGTCGCGCGCGGCTGCAGCGGTTGCATCCGGGAAAAAGAGAGCAGGCGCTGTGTCAGATCGCTGCCGCGCCCGGCGGCGTCATCGATCAACTGGGCGACTGCGGCGAGGTCCGGCTTGTCCGCTACCGCGTCGGTCAACACTTTGATCATCGCGGTGATGACGGTGAGGATGTTGTTGAAGTCGTGGGCTATGCCGCCGGTCAGTTCGCCGACCGCTTTCATCTTCTGCGCCTGGTGAAGCTGCTGTTCGGCGTCGCGGAAGTTGCGCTCGAGGGTGGCGATGTCGCGCTTCAGCGCGGCGATTTCGGTCTGCAAGCCGCCGGCATCTTCCTGGTTGGCGCGCGGCGTTCGGATCGACGACCGGCCGAGCATCGCCGCCAGCAATCCCGCACTGATAAACAAAGCCATGGTTTTCCCCCAACTTGCGCTGTTCGGCAACTCAGGCGTGCCGTACGCGCCGCAGCTGTTAGTACGCGCGATCTACAATGTGAGCGCCCCCCGGTGCTCCCGCGGAAACCGCACGGTGTGCGGCCGACGTGATGGCTGAATGGCGCTTCATTGCGCCGGCATTTTCGCGCACGCCGTTGTGCGCGCGGCATTTCAAAATCGTTTCGCTGCTCCGACGTGGATCGACGTCGTCTGCAATCGAAGCGATGCACGCCATAATGGTGTTTCTTTCGTTGCGCACGCGACAACTAAGAACGCGACCTATTACGCTGGTACCGTCACCTGATCGGACGTTTCTGTATTGTGTACACGACGATTCAATCCCGCGAGTGAGTCGTGATTTGCGTTCGTTCGTCTGCCCGCAATCGTGCATACGCAACTCAGGTTGTTAACCTGCATGCATAAAAAAAGCAGTGATGCAGTTTCTCGGCACCACTATTGTCGACATTGTCGGCTCTCGCAGTCGTCGTGGCGGAAATCTAAAACCTTTGTCTGACTCAACCTGCCCGCAATTCTGACTCGACCTGCTCGCAATGCGGGCAATTTCAAATATCCAGTGCAACTATTAAGAGCAACTATGGAGTGCTGATGCTGCCGGGAGAAAATCGAATTTTGAAATCTCTGGCGGCGGCCGATCTCGCCGAGTTGCAGGCCGGTTTGAAACAAGTGGTCCTGGTGCCTGGCGCGGCGCTCTACAAAGCGGGCGGCGAAATCGAATACGTCCATTTTCCCGTCGGCGGCGTGGTGTCGCTGGTGACATCGCTCAAGACCGGCCAGGAAATCGCCACCGGTATCGCCGGCAATGGCGGACTCGTCGGCAGTTTGCTCGGTAATGCCGGTCCGCTCGCCTTCGGCCAGGCGACGGTGCAGATCGAAGGTGCGGCTTGGCAGCTCTCGCGTGCCAAATTTTTAGCCGTGGTCAATAAAAGTGCGGCGGTGCGTGCGGCCACCATTGAATTCGAGGGCTATTTGCATTGGCAGGCGCAGCAATGCGTGGCCTGCCATGCGGTCCACACCGTCGAGGCGCGGCTGTGCCGATGGCTGTTGCAGTGCCAGGACGTCACCAGGGCCGAAATCATTCCGCTGACGCAGGAAAACCTGTCGCAGTTGATGGGGGTACGGCGCAATTCGGTGTCGCTGTCGGCGCACGCGCTGCAGACGGCGGGCATCATTCAGTACCGGCGCGGCAGCATCCGCATCGTCAACCGCGAGGCGCTCATGAGCGCCGCCTGCGAATGCTACGAGGCGATCAGAAACTACGGAGGCAAGATGGCGCCGCCATTGTGGTGCCTCGCAGCGCTCCCGTCAGGTGGGCCTCGTCAGATCGCGCCCTAGCGGTTACCGTGCGCGTTGTGTTTGGTGCCCGCCGGGAGACTTCCATCATGACCGATAATTTGCGACGCAGTTTTTTGCGCAATGCTCATAGCTTGGCTCTGAGCTTGGCCTTTAGCGTGGCCGTCTTACTGGTGCCGCAACTTGCGGACGCGCAGACCTATCCGACGCAACCGCTGCGTCTTGTCGTCGGCTTTCCAGCCGGCGGCCCCAACGACATTCAAGGCCGGATGATCGCGCAATGGCTGTCGACGCGCCTCGGCCAGCCGGTCAATGTCGAGAACAAGCCGGGCGGATCGAGCAATCCGGCGACCGCGGAAGTCGTGCGCGCGCCGGCCGATGGCTACACGCTGATGCTGGTCGGCCCGGCCAACGCCATCAACCCGTCGCTCTATGACAATCTGCCGTTCAATTTCTTGCGCGACATCGCGCCGGTCGGGTCGGTGATCCGCGAGCCGCTGGTGATGGTGGTGCATCCGTCGGTGGCGGCGAACACGGTTGCCGAGTTCATCGCTCTGGCGAAAGCCAATCCGGGCAAACTCAAGATGGCGTCGACCGGGAAGGGCTCGTCGCCGCATGTCAGCGGTCTGCTGTTCACGTCGATGACCGGGATCGATGTCGAGGTCGTGCAATATGCCGGCGGCGGGCCTGCGCTCAAGGGCATGATCGAGGGGCAGGCGCAGATGATGTTCGAGCCGATGTCGGCCTCGATCGAACCGGTGCGCAGCGGCAAATTGCGTGCGCTCGCGGTGACGACGACGACACGATCGGCGGCGCTGCCGAATGTGCCGCCGTTGAACGATGCCGTGCCGGGCTACGAGGCGAGCGCCTTGACCGGCATCGGCGTGCCGGCAGCGACCCCGCCGGCGATCATCGAGCGGCTCAACAAAGAGATCAACGCAGGGCTGGCCGATCCGGCGCTGAAGCAGCGCTTCATCGATGGCGGCGGCGTTATATTGGGAGGCTCGCCCGCCGATTTCGGCAAAATGCTTGCCGCCGAAACCGAGAAATGGGCGAAAGTCATCAAGAGCGCCGGTGTGAAGCCTTAAATCCTGGACGATCCCGAGCCTCTGCTTGACGGCACCAGCCGGCTACCCGTAATGTTATAGTATTACATTTGGTGGTGCCGGTATGGGTTGGGTGAGGGCAAGACGGAGGCTGGGAGGGTGGCTGGCGCTGTTTGCGCTCGCCGTCCAACTCACGCTGTCGTTCGGCCATACCCACGCCGAGGACTTCCAAGCCAAGGATTCTGCCCCGCAGACATATAACGTGGCTGGCGAAGCTGGTGGCGCGCCGGCCGCACCGAACTCCGACGACTGCGCGATCTGTGTGGCCGCACATCTGACCGGCGTGTCGTTGTTGCCCGCGCCGCCGCAGTTCGCGGTGCCTATGCCGGAAGTTTTCGCGTGGCGCACCGCGATCGAGCGACGCATTGACCAGCGCGCATTACGGCAACCGTTCCAAGCGCGCGCGCCTCCGCAAGCCTGACGTCGCATTCGTCCGCGTCCGTCAGTCTTATGAGGTTTTTCATGCCGAACCGTATTCACCGCGGCCTGCTGCTGGCCGTCTGCCCTGCCGTGCTTATGGCCGCACTCGCTCCTTCTCACGCGCAGGTCGCGCTGCCGGAAATCTCGGTGACCGCGCCGAGCCCGATCCAATCCGGTTCGTCGCCGGGAACGGGTGACGGCCTGCAAGGCACGTTGCCGATCGTCACCGACCAGTTCGCCACCGTCACCGTGGTGCCCAGCGACGACATCCGCCGCAGCGGCGCATCGACGCTCGGCGATCTGCTGCTCGGCAAGCCCGGCATCACCGGCTCGGGCTTTGCGCCCGGCGCGTCAAGCCGGCCGATCATCCGCGGCCTCGACGCTAATCGCGTGCGTATCCAGGAGAACGGCATCGGCGCCAACGGCGCGTCCGATCTCGGCGAAGATCACTTCGTGCCGGCCGACCCGCTCACCACCGATCAGGTCGAGGTGATCCGCGGCCCCGCGACGTTGCGCTTCGGCTCGCAGGCGATCGGCGGCGTCGTGGAGACCACCAACAATCGCATTCCGACCATGGTCCCGCAGCGCGGCATCAGCACGGAATTTCGCGGCGGGGCGACGTCGTCCGACAACGGTCTCGACGGCGCGGTGCTGCTCGATGCGGGAAAGGGCAACGTCGCATTTCATGCCGATGCTTTCGGCCGCACCGCGCAGGACTATCGCGTGCCGCATTATCCTTATCTGACGGCGCCCGATCCGGCCGATTTGCCGAACGCCACGCAGCGGGGCGCCTTCAACGGCCGGCAGCCGAATTCGAAGGCGCGCAGCGACGGCCAAGCAGTCGGCGGCTCCTATATCTTCAATGAAGGCTTTGCCGGCGTCGCGGTCACGCGCAACAACGCATTCTACCACATTCCCGGGGCGGAGCCGGAAAGCAATCAGACGCGGATCGACGCGTACCAAACCAAGGTGCTGACTAAGGGCGAGTGGCGCGCGCCCAACGCGGCCGTCGATGCCATTCGGTTCTGGGGCGGCCTCACAGATTACAAGCATGACGAGATCGGGCTGAGCGATCCGGCCGACCTGAGCAGTGCGGGCGTGCGCCAGACCTTCACCAACAAAGAGCAGGAAGGCCGGGTCGAGGCGCAACTGGCGCCGTTCAACCTGCGCTTCGCCACGCTCACGACCGCGATCGGCGTGCAGGGCGGGCATCAGCAACTGACCGTGCCGAGCCCCGACACGGCCGGGCTGTGGGACCCCAACAGCAACAGCCGCATCGCCGGCTACATGTTCAACGAGTTCAAATTCAGCGCGGCGACCAAGGCGCAGATCGCCGGCCGTATCGAGCAGGTGAACCTGTCGGGCATCAGCCGCGAATTCGATGCGACCGGCCTGATCGCATCGAACGCGGTGTCGCCGCGCTATACGCCGAAAAGCATCAGCGTCGGCCTGATCCAGACCCTGCCGTGGGACCTTACCGGCAGCGTCACCGCGCAATATGTCGAGCGGGCCCCGAAGCCGGCCGAGTTGTTCTCCGGCGGCGGTCATGATGCGACCGGCACGTTCGACATCGGCAATGCCAACCTCGGCATCGAGTCCGCGCAGTCGCTGGAAGTCGGTCTGAAGCGGGCGCAGGGTCCGTTCCGCTTCGAAGCCAACGCCTATCTGACGCGCTTCAAGGGCTTTATCTACCGCCGGCTGACCGGCAACACTTGCGACGACGCCGGCGTTTGCGGGCCGGGCGCCGGCGAGTTGAACGAGGCGATCTACTCGCAGGCCGACGCAACCTTCCGAGGCTTCGAATTCCAAAGCCAGTGGGATCTGCTGCCGGTCGGTGGCGGCATGTTCGGCGTCGAGAACCAATTCGACATCGTGCGCGCCACCTTCACCGACGGCACCAACGTGCCGCGTATTCCGCCGGTGCGGCTCGGCGGCGGCGTGTTCTGGCGCGATGCGGCGTGGCTGGCGCGCGTGCGCCTGCTGCACGCCTTTGCGCAGAACGATATCGCGGTGGCGGGCGAGACACCGACGGCCGGTTACGACGATCTGCGCGCCGAGCTCAGCTATAAATGGAAACCGGCGCAACGCGGCGCCAGCGATCTCACCGAGGCGACGCTCGGCATCGTCGGCACCAATCTGCTCAACCGCGACATCCGCAACAGCGCGTCGTATTCGAAGGACCAGGTGCTGATGCCCGGCGCCAGCGTGCGGGTCTTCGCCAACGTGAAATATTGAGGCGCTGCCATCGCGGGCCGGCGGCGCTTTGCGGCGCCGGCCCGTATGCTCCAGCTAGTTCGCCTTCACCCCGGCGGCTTCGATAACCGGCGCCCAGTTTGCGACCTCGGCCTTGAGATGGGCGGCATCCTCCCCGGTTTTTCGCCGAATTTTTCGGTCGTCTTGCAGGGGAGTAGAGCAGGCGCCTCGCAGGGTGCGACGCCTCGGATCGCTCTTTCAGGCGGCGGTCATTGGCGAGGCTTCTGCCGAGACTTCTTCCGCTTCAACCGCATGGTCGAGGCGTAGCGTCAGGCAGCAAGCCGATCCGCCGCTGCGCAGAAAAGCCTGCAGCGGTGTCTTCGCGACCCTGTAGCCGCGCGCTTCGAGCGTGCGGCGGAGCGCGTCGCTGCAACTCGACATGACGATGACGCCGTCGATGCACACCGCGTTGGCGGCAAAGCGCACGGCGTCGGCCCGGCTGAGCGCGATGCGTTGCGCGGGCGCCACGTGCGCATGGATGGTCTCGAGCGCGGCGGGCGTGAAGGCCGCCGGGTAATAGAGCACGTCGCCGGACGGCAGGGCGCAGAACGCCGTATCGAGGTGATAGAAATTCGGATCGGTGAGCGCCAGCGGCAGACAGGGCACGCCGAATTCGCGCTCGATGGCGTCGCGCGCGGCCGCGTCCGAGCGAAAGCCGCTGCCGATCCAGAACAGCTTGCGCGCGCGATCCCACAAGCAATCGCCGGCGCCTTCGAGCGTCACGCCGGGTGGCAGTTCGACGACCTCATCGATCAGGCCGCGCGCCTGCAGCGCGCGAAAGCTGGCCGCGAACACCGGCTGCTCGCGCTGGCGCTCGGGATGGAGGAAGCGCGCCAGCACCGCCTTGCGGCCGAGCACGACCGCCGCGTTGGCGGTGAAGACGAGATCGGGGAGGCCGGGCTGCGGCTCGACGGTTTCGATGGCCGAGCCGCAGGCGCGCAGGGTGCGATGGAGACCGTCCCATTGCCGCACCGCGCGGGCGTGCAGCACCTCGCCGTTGCCGGCCCAGGCATTCGGATCCATCCAGGGATTGATACTGTAGGTGACTGCGAAATGTTGCGGGCGGCAGATCAGGAAGCGGGCCTTCGAAACAAGAGCGGGCGGCCCGGTTTCCTTCATCGTCTGGATTCTTCCGTGCCCGGTCAGGGTGAGTGGAACGCTTGGAAGCGAATCGAGGCGTAAATAATTTTACACGAAATGCGCCGCCGCCGGACCGGCAAGCTCAGGTATTCCCTTTCGCATCGCCGCGCCGCACCGGGGCGGCTAGTGGTCCGATTCTAACATTCGCATCCCGTCTGTGAGGCATAAGATATTCGCGGCTAGCGGGTAGCGAACGTCAAATCCGCTCCACTAGCGGCGCCCGTGGCCGACATGTAATCCTTAACCGGCATGCCGAACCCCGCCGCGCCGTCCCCCGCCGTCGTCGAACGTCCTTCGCTCTACGAGCTGTTCAAGGCCTTCCTCATCGTTTCGCTGTCCGGTTTCGGCGGCGCGCTGCCATGGGCGCGGCGGATGATCGTCGAGCAGCGCCGCTGGATGACGAACGAGGAATTCAACGAGGCCTTCGCA
Organism: Hyphomicrobiales bacterium; assembly: GCA_031389925.1. Lineage (GTDB taxonomy): Bacteria > Pseudomonadota > Alphaproteobacteria > Rhizobiales > Xanthobacteraceae > Pseudolabrys. The sequence continues at coordinate 8,039 of JANMSZ010000384.1, forward strand.
CTCTCGCAATTCCTGCCGGGACCTAATCTGGTGAATTTCTCGGTGGTGTTCGGCTTGCGCTTTGGCGGATCGCTCGGCGCGTTGGTTACGCTGGCCGGTCTGATGGGGCCGCCGCTCGTTATCGTCACTATACTGGGCATGCTCTACGCACAGTTCGGCGATATCGAGGTGCTCAGCCGCATCCTTGCCGGCATCGCCGCGGCGGCGGCTGGGCTGCTGATCGCGGTGGTCGCCAAGATGGCGGCGCCGATGTTCCTGAAGCGGTGGAATTCCGCCCCGGTGATTGCGATCCTGGCCTTTGCCGGTGTCGCGCTTATGCATTGGCCGCTGCCGATGGTCTTCGCCGTGCTGGCGCCGATCAGCGTGGCTTTCGCCTGGTTCAAGCGATGAACGAGTCACCGCTCACCACGCTGTTTGTCTATTTCGCGATGCTGTCGCTGTTTGCCGTGGGGGGCGCGAACGCCGCGATCCCGGAAATGCACCGCATCTCGGTCGAGGTCATGGGCTGGATGACCAGCCGGCAGTTCGCCGACATGTTTGCGATCTCGCAACTGTCGCCCGGGCCGAACGTCATCATCGTCACCTTGATCGGCTATCACGTCGCCGGGATTACCGGTGCTGCCGTCGCAACTGTTGCGATGTGCGGTCCGACATGCCTGGTGGCATTCGGCGTCGCGCATGTCTGGGACCGCTTCAAGGATGCGCACTGGCGCATCGCCATTCAGGCCGGTCTTGTCCCGGTTTCGCTGGGTTTGATTGGGGCCAGCGCCTTCGTGTTGGCGCGGGCCGCGGATAGTAATGTCTATGCCGCCGCGATCACCGCCGTGACTGCGGTTGTGGCCTTCGCCACCCGCATCAACCCGTTGTGGGTCTTTGTCGCCGGCGGGCTTTTGGGCCTCAGCGGCTGGCTCTAGTTCCTAATTTCCTGCGCAAATCCGGCCCGGTCTTTACGTCGCGGTTATTGCCTAAGGTTCGCGCTTCCGGTATCGCCGGGCCATGTGCTACAGATCAATGACGTAGCGATACCAATAAGCCGAAAGTTTCAGGAGGGGGAGATGTCCGAAGCCAATTCCACCCCACGTGGGGGCGGTTTCCAATTCAAGGTGCGCGGCCCGCGTGATTTTTACGGTGGCCTTGCGCTGATCGGACTGGCGATTTTCGCACTCGTTGCGGGGAGCGATCTGCCGGGGCAAAGCGGTTTCGCCTTCGGGCCGGGGACCGCGCCGCGCATGTTTGCGGGCATGCTCGCCGTCATTGGCGGCATCATCGCTGTGACCGGGCTTTTCATGGACGGCCCGAAGATCGATCCCTTCGCCATCAAGGGCCCAGCTTATGTGCTGTGTGCGATCCTCACCTTCGCGGCGCTGATCCGCGGCGTCGATCTGCGCATGTTCAAAATTCCGGCACACATACCGCAGTTTGGCCTGGTAATTTCGACCTTCGCCGCCTTCCTGATTTCGATCATGGGGTCGAGCGAGATGAAATGGGTGGAGAGCCTGATCGCCGCGACGGCGATGACGGCGTTCTGCGTCGGCCTGTTCGTCTATTTGCTCGGGCTGCCGTTCCAGCTTTGGCCAGCGTTCTGATCGGATCGCATCATCATGACTGACCTTCTCGCCAATCTCGCGCTCGGCTTCTCGGTCGCCGCGAACCCGTTCAACATCGGCTTCTGTCTTCTCGGAGCCTTGGTCGGCACGCTCGTCGGCGTGCTGCCCGGCATCGGCACGGTCGCCACCGTCGCCATGCTGCTACCGATCACGTTCGGCCTGCCGCCGGTCGGCGCGCTGATCATGCTCGCCGGCATTTATTACGGCGCGCAATATGGTGGCTCGACGACGTCGATCCTGGTCAATATTCCAGGCGAGGCGACGTCGGTGGTCACCTGTCTCGATGGCCATCAAATGGCGCGCAATGGCCGCGCCGGCGCCGCGCTCTCGATCTCGGCGATCGCTTCGTTTTTTGCTGGCACGGTCGCGACCGTGCTGGTCGCGGCGCTCGGTGCGCCGCTGACCGGTCTCGCTTTGTTGTTCGGCCCGGCGGAATACTTCTCGCTGATGGTGCTGGGTCTGATCTTCGCGGTGGTGCTGGCAAAGGGCTCGGTGGTCAAGGCGATCGCCATGATCCTCACCGGCCTGCTGCTGTCGATGGTCGGCTCCGATCTGGAAACCGGCGCGGGGCGCATGACCTTCGACATCCCGGAGCTTTCGGACGGTATCGGCTTCGCCAACGTGGCCATGGGCCTGTTCGGCTTTGCCGAGATTATCCGCAATCTGGAAATGTCGAAGGAGAGCCGCGAAATCGTCAATGCCAAGATTTCGGGATTGATGCCGACGCGGCAGGATCTCATCGACTCCTCGGGTGCGATCGCACGCGGCACGGTCCTCGGCTCCATGCTCGGCATTCTGCCCGGCGGCGGTGCGGTGGTGGCCTCGTTCGCGGCCTACACTTTCGAAAAGCGCATGTCGAAAACGCCGCACCTGTTCGGTCGCGGCATCATCCAGGGCGTCGCCGCCCCGGAAGCCGCCAACAATGCGGCCGCGCAAACCTCGTTCATTCCGCTGCTGACGCTCGGCATTCCGCCGAACGCGGTGATGGCGCTGATGGTCGGCGCCATGACCATCCACGGCATCGTGCCGGGTCCGCAGGTGATGGTGAAGCAGCCCGAACTGTTCTGGGGCATGATCGCTTCGATGTGGCTCGGCAACCTGATGCTTGTCATCATCAACCTGCCGCTGGTCGGCCTGTGGGTGACCCTGCTGCGGGTGCCGTACCGGCTGCTGTATCCCTCGATCATCGTGTTCTGTTGCATCGGCATCTACTCGATCAACAACGCGCCGACCGACGTGGTGATTGCCGCGAGCTTCGGCCTGATCGGGTACTGGCTGGTCAAGCATGACTTCGAGCCGGCGCCGCTGGTGCTGGCTTTCGTGCTCGGCCCGCTGATGGAAGAGAACCTGCGGCGCGCCATGTTGATCGCGCGCGGCGATCCGACCGTGTTCGCGACCCGGCCGATCTCGGCCGGCCTGCTGTTCGTCGCGATCTGTCTGCTGGCGCTGGCGATGCTGCCGATGATTCGCAAACGTCGCGACGAAGTGTTCGTCGAATAGACGACGCGTATCGCTGGAAAATAACGGCCGTGCGGTTATGCCGCGCGGCCGTTGCTACATTCGGAATTAGCGAAGTGGTCGCTGATTCTGAAGGGCAGTCGATCGGCTGACCGGAAGGAACTCCGGGCGACGAGTCGCAATCGATTTTTAAACCTAACGGCGTTGCGGCATTTTCGCGGCACCGTCAGGAGAACATTAGCCAGCCGTCTTAACGAAGCGACGAACAATCCCGGCACGTTGGCAGAACATGTCGCCTGTCGTGTTAATTTCGGCCTTTACAAACCGTTGCTGGCCGGAAACAAAATCGCGAATTGGCCGTTGCCTCAAAAATCGTCATTCGAGGAAACGTCTATGTCAAAATATCTGTATGCCGCGCTCGTGCTTGCCTCGGCGTTGACCGCCCCATGGGCGACGCCGGCCGCCGCCATCGAATATCCCTGGTGTGCTCAATACGGCTGGAGCGGGCAGGGCGGCCGCAACTGCGGCTTCAGCACCTACCGCCAGTGCATGGCGACCGTCAGCGGTATCGGCGGTCATTGCGAGCGCAACCCGTTCTATCAGGGCCGCCGGCGCCGTTGATGGCCGGTCGAGATTTGGGGCGCCATTTCTGCCGTTGATAAACGCCTGCCGTGGAGTTGCCGGGTGGGGTAAACTTCCCCATCTTGAGTCGATCTCAACCGGGCTTGCGATGCGCCAATACCTCGATCTTATGGAACACATCCTCCACCACGGCGTGGAGAAGCACGACCGTACCGGCACCGGGACGCTGTCGGTGTTCGGCCATCAGATGCGCTTTGCGCTCGACGATGGTTTCCCGATGCTCACGACCAAGAAGTTGCATCTGAAGTCGATCGTGCACGAATTGCTGTGGTTCCTGGCCGGCGACACCAACATCAAATATCTCAACGACAACGGCGTGCGCATCTGGGACGAGTGGGCCGACGAACGCGGCGACCTTGGCCCGGTCTATGGCCACCAGTGGCGCTCATGGCCCGCCAAGGATGGCAAGACCATCGATCAGATCGCCAACGTGATCGCGATGATCAAGCGCAATCCGGATTCGCGCCGGCTGATCGTCACGGCGTGGAATCCGGCCGACGTCGACAAGATGGCGCTGCCGCCGTGCCATTGCCTGTTCCAGTTCTATGTCGCGGACGGCAAATTGTCGTGTCAGCTCTATCAGCGTTCGGCCGACGTGTTCCTCGGTGTGCCCTTCAACATCGCGTCCTACGCGCTGCTGACGCTGATGGTGGCGCAGGTGACCGGCTACAAGCCCGGCGAGTTCGTGTGGACCGGCGGCGACACCCATCTTTACATGAATCATCTGGAGCAGGCCAAGCTGCAGCTCTCGCGTGCGCCCAAGGCGCTGCCGACGTTGCGGCTCAATCCCGCGGTGAAAGACATCTTCGGCTTCCGCTTCGACGACTTTACCCTCGAGAATTACGAACCGCATCCGCACATCAAAGCGATGGTGGCGGTGTGAGCCTTTCCATCCGCCCTGCGGTGCCGGCCGACAGCGCGCTGATTTTCGCTTTGGTGTGCGAACTTGCCGACTACGAAAATCTGCAAGGCGAGGTCGACGCCAAGCCCGAGGAAATTTCGGCGGCGCTGTTCGGCGCCGAGCCGCGCGTGTTCTGCGACATCGCGGAATGGAACGGGGAGGCGGCGGGCTTTGCGGTGTGGTTTCTAAATTTCTCCACCTTCCGTGGCCGTCACGGGCTCTATGTCGAGGACCTGTTCGTGCGGCCGGAGTTTCGCGGGCGCGGCATCGGCAAAACGCTGATGGCGCGGTTGGCGCAACGGTGTGTTCATGACGGAATGGCACGTTTCGAGTGGGCGGTGCTCGACTGGAACGCACCGTCGATTGCTTTTTACAAGTCGATCGGCGCCCAGGTCATGAACGAATGGAAAATCTGCCGGCTCGCCGGCAAGCCCTTGCACGATTTCGCCGCTAGGATGCAGCCATGAAGATCGTGCTGGTCGCCGCCATCGGCGAGAACAATGTCATCGGCCGCGAAGGCCAACTGCCGTGGCGGCTGAAGTCCGATCTGCAGCACTTTCGCAAAGTGACCCTGAATCGCCCCGTGGTGATGGGCCGCAAAACCTACGAGTCGATCCGTAAGCCGCTCAAGGACCGCACCAACATCGTGCTGACCAAGGATCTTGGCTTGGTCGCGCCCGGCTGTGTCCTGACCACCAGCCTGGAGGCCGCGGTCGGGTTCGCGCGCCAGGATGCCGAAAAACGTGGTGTCGACGAGATCATGATCATAGGCGGTAGCGACGTGTTTGCCGCCATGATGCCACGGGCGTCGCGGCTGGAGATCACCCATGTCCATGCCGCGCCTGAGGGCGACGTGCTGTTTCCCCCGATCGACCCGGCGGTGTGGCGCGAAGCGTCCCGCCATGAGGTCAAGGCCGGCCCGGACGACACCGCGGACTTCGCGGTTGCGGTTTATGACAGGCGCTAGCCGCGGCATGTCAGCGCGTTGTGCCGCGGCCTTGCGTCCCCTATAACCCCCTCCAATATAGGCCAAGACATAGATTTGTCGGGCATAAAGCCCCGGCGCTGGGAGAGTTTTCAAATGCCATGGAGCAATCAGGGCGGCGGTGGCGGCCCGTGGGGTTCAGGTTCAGGCTCAGGCGGTGGTGGTGGCGGCGGTAAAGGCCCCTGGGGCGGCGGCCCACAGTCGTCGGGACCGACCCCTCCGGATCTTGAGGAAATGCTCCGGCGCGGCCAGGATAAACTGCGGCGCGTGCTGCCGGGCGGCAATCTCGGCGGTAAGGGCTTCGCGATTTTGGGGCTCGCCGCGGTCCTCCTGTGGGGCGTCTCCGGCGTCTTCCAGGTCGGTCCCGATGAGCTCGGCGTGGTCCTGCGCTTCGGTAAGGACGTGCGCGAGGTGCAGCCCGGACTGAATTACCATCTGCCATACCCGATCGAGACCGTGCTGACGCCCAAGGCGCTGCGCGTCAACAAGATCGACATCGGCATGCGCGTCGTCGACGACGTCCGCCGCGGCAGCGCCACCCGCGACGTGCCCGAGGAAAGCTTGATGCTGACCGGCGACGAGAACATCGTCGACGTCGATTTCTCGGTGCTGTGGAAGGTCAAGCCGACCGGCGTCGGCGAATATCTGTTCAACATCCAGAACCCCGAAGGCACGGTAAAAGCGATCGCCGAAAGCGCCATGCGCGAAGTGATCGGCCGTTCCGAAATCCAGCCGATCCTGACCGGCGCGCGGCAGACCATCGAGACCGCCGTGCAGGACCTGATGCAGAAGACGCTCGACCATTATGGCGCCGGCGTTCAGGTGCAGCAGGTGCAGATGCAGAAGGTCGATCCGCCGACGCAGGTCATCGACTCCAACCGCGACGTGCAGGCGGCGCGCGCCGATCTCGAGCGTGCGGTCAACGAAGCGCAGACCTATCAGAACCGCGTGGTGCCCGAAGCCCGCGGTAGGGTCGCCCAGATCACGCAAGCGGCCGAAGCCTACAAGTCGCAAACCGTGGCGGAAGCCACCGGCCAGACCTCGCGCTTTATCAAGATTTACGAACAGTACCTGAAGGCGCCCGAGGTCACCCGCGAGCGCATGTATCTGGAAACCATGGAGCGCGTGCTCGGCGGCGCCGACAAAATCATTCTCGATTCCGGCGCCCGCGATGGCGGTTCCAGTGTCGTGCCTTATCTGCCGCTCAATGAGCTGTCACGTCCGGCGCCATCGCGCCAACCGCAGGCGGGAGGCCGGCCATGAGAAATAATTTTATCGGCGGCGTTGCCGCGATCCTGATCATCGCCGGGCTGTTCATCGCTTACTCGTCATTGTTCACGGTATACCAGACGCAACAGGCGCTGGTGCTGCGGCTCGGTCAGCCGGTCCGCGTGGTCAGCGAACCGGGCCTGCATGTGAAGGTGCCGTTCATCGACAACGTCATCGCCATCGACAAGCGCATTCTCGATCTCGAGTCGCCGGCGCAGGAAGTCATCGCCTCCGACCAGAAGCGTCTGGTGGTCGACGCCTTCGCGCGCTATCGCATCAAGGATCCGCTGCGCTTCTATCAGACGCTCGGCTCGATCCAGGGCGCCAATTCGCAGCTCGCGATTTTGCTGAACTCGGCATTGCGTCGCGTGCTCGGCGAAGCGACGTTCATCCACGTCGTCCGCGATCAGCGCGCCGACTTGATGTCGCGGATCCGTGAACTGGTGGACCGCGAAGCGGCCGGCTACGGCATTGCCGTCGTCGACATCCGTATCCGTCGCGCCGATCTGCCGGAGCAGAACAGCCAGGCGGTGTATCAGCGCATGCAGACCGAACGGCAGCGCGAGGCCGCGGAATTCCGGGCGCAAGGCGCACAGCGTGCGCAGGAAATCCGCTCGCGGGCCGACCGCGAAGTGACCGTGTTGATCGCGGAAGCAACGTCGCAATCCGAGCAGCTTCGCGGCGAGGGCGACGCGATCCGAAACCAGATTTTCGCCGACGCCTTCAACAAGGACGCGGATTTCTTCACCTTCTATCGCTCGATGCAGGCCTACGAGAACGCACTCAAGAGCAGCGACACGCGGCTGGTGCTCAAACCCGACACCAACTTCTTCCGTTACTTCAACGATCCGTCGGGCAAGCCGCGTCCTGCAGCGCCTGCCGCCTCCACCGGATCGGCCGTGCCGGCACCGCAGCCGGTGCGCTAGCGAGCAAGAGAGCCGGCCGGCATGTATGATTTTCTGGCCGCTCTCGGCCTCGTGTTCGTGATCGAAGGGCTGGTGTTCGCGGCCTTCCCAGGCCCCGCCAAGCGGGCGGTCGCCAGCGTTTTGGAGACGCCGGAGGCGAGTTTACGTGCGATCGGCATCGGCTCCGCCGTGGTCGGTTTGGTGCTGGTCTGGCTGGTGCGCGGCTAAGGCGGCGCTAAAAACGTCGCTTTTGCGAACGAATCGGCCTCTCATGCTGTTGATGGCCGAGGCCCTTGATTAGCCGCGAAGACGGCGGCACTGTCGAAGCCAACCCTCTTTTCAGGAGAAATGACGCCCATGGGCGCGCTCTTCAACCCGACGCCGACGCCCGCTACACGTGCGCGGCTGGCAATTTTCCTCGCCGCCGCAATCGCTTGGCCGGCACTGACCGGCCAGACTTTTATGAGCGAAGCCCTGGCGCGCGGGCCGGAAAACATCGCCGATACCGCCGAACAGGTGATCGATGCCGTCGTCAATATTTCGACCAGGCAGACCGTGGACATCAGCAACAACGGCGCCATGCCGCAGTTGCCGCCCGGTTCGCCGTTCGAGGACTTCTTCGAGGAGTTCAACAAGAACCGGCGCGGCGGTCAGGGGCCGGGCAGGCCGGGCGGCGACACCACGCCGCGGCGGGTGAACTCGCTCGGCTCCGGTTTCGTCATCGATCCGTCCGGCTTGGTCGTGACCAATAATCACGTCATCGCCGAGGCCGACGAGGTCACCGTTGTGTTCAATGACGGCGCCAGGCTGAAGGCCGAAGTGATCGGCCGCGACACCAAGACCGATCTCGCTCTGTTGCAAGTCAAGCCGGCTGCCCCGCTCAAGGCGGTTAAGTTCGGCGATAGCGACAAGGTGCGTCTGGGCGAATGGGTGGTCGCAGTCGGCAACCCGTTCAGTCTCGGCGGCACCGTCACCGCAGGTATCGTGTCGGCGCGCAACCGCGACATTAATTCCGGGCCTTACGACAATTATATCCAGACCGACGCCGCGATCAATCGTGGCAATTCCGGCGGCCCGCTGTTCAACCTCAATGGAGAAGTGATTGGCGTCAACACCGCGATCATTTCACCTTCAGGTGGCTCAATTGGCATCGGCTTTGCCGTGCCGTCGAAGACCGCCCTGGCGGTGATCGACCAACTGCGCGAGTTCAAGGAAGTGCGGCGCGGCTGGCTCGGCGTGCGCATCCAGCAGGTGACCGACGAAATTGCCGAAAGTCTCAGCATCAAGCCGGCGCGCGGCGCGCTGATCGCCGGCATCGACGACAAGGGTCCAGCCAAGCCGGCCGGCATCGAGCCGGGCGACGTCGTTATCAAGTTCGACGGCAAGGACATCAAGGAAATGCGCGATCTGCCCAAGATCGTCGCCGAGACGCAGGTCGGCAAAGACGTCGAAGTGCTGATCGTGCGCAAGGGCAAGGAAGAAAAGAAGACGGTCAAGCTCGGCCGTCTCGAGGAGACCGAGAAGAAGGTCGCGGCCGTCACCAAGAAAGACGACGTCGAGGAAAAGACC
>JANMSZ010000391.1:0-14196 GCA_031389925.1 Hyphomicrobiales bacterium
AATCGTCGCTTGAGTCCTTGTTATACGCCAGCCGGGCGCGACTGTGACGGTCCGAAACCGTGAAAAGGTAATGATCTGTGGACACAAAAACCGTGATCCACCGTGTGGAACCGACTAGTGGAGCGGATTTGACGTTCGCTATCCGCTAGCCGCGAATAATCCAAAGCTCCACTAGCAACAATAACTTGCTAGTGGTCCTTTGATTCTAACATTCGCAAAAGTGCCTCACAGACCGGATGCGAATGTTAGAATCGGACCACTAGCGGCCGTCGGGGGTCCGCACGCCGGCCCAGCTATCGCGGACCTGCTCGTAATGCACCACGGCGCTGTAGACCGGCACATGCAGGCCCAGCACCGGCGGCGTCAGGCGGCCGACCGCGGACAGCAAAGCGTAGGACGCGACCACGCGGTCGCGCTGCGCGGTCACCAGCGCCACGCGCGCATTCACCAAGGTCTGCTGCGCGGTCAGCACGTCGAATGTGGTGCGCTGGCCGACGCGGGCTTCCTCGCGCACGCCGTTAAGCGCGATTTCAGCCGACTGCACTTGCGCCGTCGTGGCGTCGATATTGGCTTTCGCCGCATCGAGCTGGCCCCAAGACTGCGCCACGCCCTGCCGCACCTGATCGCGCGAAGCGTCGAACTCGAGCCGGCGCTGGCCGAGCGTCTCTTTGGCCTGGCGGATGGCGGCATATTCCGCGCCGCCCTGATAGATCGGAACGCTGAGCGTGCCCACCACCGAGGCCGACTGGGTCTCAAAGGTGTTCAGGCTCTGCGCGCTCATGAAGTTCTTGCTGTAGGCACCCTGCACCGACAGGGTCGGATACAGCGCGCCTTCCGCCACCTTCACCGCCTGCTGGGCGATGTCGATGTTGTATTGCCCCGAGGTCACCGACGGATGCGTGGTCGTGGCGAGGCCCACCGCGGCGTTCAAGTTTTGCGGCGAGAAGCGGTCAACCGGTGTGCCCGGCGTGAGCTTGCCCGGAGCGGCGCCGATCACCTGACGATAGGTCGCCGCGGACGTGGCAAAATTCGACTGCGCGGTCAGAACTTGCGAGCGGCCAGCGGCGAGACTCGACTCCGACTGCGCCACATCGGTGCGCGTGACTTCGCCGACATTGAAGCGGTCGCGGGTCTGCCGCAACTGTTCCTGGAGCACCTCGACGTTGCGGCGCTGCAGATCGAGGATCGCGGTGTCGCGCAGCAAATTCATGTAGGCGGTGACGGCATTGAGCAGCACGGTCTGCTCGGACGTGCGCAATAGCTCACGCGCCGCCAGCACCTGAGCCTCGGCCTGCCTTGTGCGATTAGCGGTCTGGAAGCCGTTGAAGAGCGTCTGCGTGATCGTGGCGCCGGCGCCGTAAGGCGAATTGTAGCCGTTCTGAGTGAAATACGTGGCCGGCGATCCCGGCGCACGCGTCGGATTGGTCAGCGAGGTCGAGGACAACGATTGCATGCCGCCACTTGCGGTCACCGCAACGCGCGGCCGGTAGCCGGCCAATGCCGTCGGCACGTTTTCGTCCGTGGCGCGCACCGCGGCGCGCTGGGCGTTGAGCGTCGGATTGCTTTGATAGGCTTGGACCAGCGCGGATTCGAGCGTCTCGGCCCACGCCGGACCGGCCCAGAGGGCCGCTGCGACCGCAAACCCGATTGTCAGCCCGCTAACACGACGCGACATTGAACTGCCTGACTAAACGCGACCCGAACAACGCACGCGCGTTACTCTTGAAATGTCACCTTGGAACCCGGAACCATATGCGCTGGAGGTGGGGGTTTAAACCCCCTGCAAGTTTCCCCCCACAGAAAGGCCGCCGACTGGTGATTTTACGCCACGTTTGGAACCGACGGCGGCAAAGCCGCCGGCATCAGAATGCAAATACCGGCGTTTTCCTAAAGCCGGGCAAGACGGCCGCCCTGGCGTCGAAGATCGCCCGGCCAGCCATTTCGCCGCCGCTACGGCGGTAGAGCATGGCCTTGGTGTCAGGACCAGAACCCAGCACGCAGACCAGCCGCCCGCCATCTTTCAGCTGAGCGCAAAATGTCTGCGGCTCGATTTCGGTTGCACCTTCGATCAGGATCACGTCGTAAGGCGCGCTTGGCGCCCAGCCGGCGGTCAGCGGCCCGCTCACCACGGAGACATTTGGCAGCCCTGTCAGCGCTGTCTGCGCCATCTTGCCAAGTCCGGCGTCCTGTTCGAGCGCGACAACCTCCCCGGCGATCTGCGCCAGTATGGCCGCGGCGTAACCGGTGGCGCAGCCGACATCCAGCACCCGGTCGGTGCCGGCCAGATCGGCGGCGTGAATCAGCTTGGCGAGCACCATCGGCTTGAGCAGGCGGCGGGAGCCGCCCTCGCCGACCGTCAAATCAGTGTCGAGGTAGGCCAGCGCTACGGCCGACGGCGGCACGAAACGCTCACGTGGCACCTCCTGCATGGCGGTCAGCACCCGCAGGTCGGTGACGTCGGCGGTGCGGACCTGGCCGTCCACCATATGACGGCGTGCGGTGGAAAAATCGGTCATCGCGGCCCCGATTGTGGAGATAAAGTGGAGGAAATGCGCGCCTTTTGTCCGGCATTGCCGGACAAAAGGCAAGTGAGCGCGAGCGTTGTGAACGTGCGAATGCTCCTATATAGGCTAGCACTTAGGCGGGGTGTGCGGACATTTGTCCGGACGCGCCATCTAAGGCCACGTGGCGGAGTGGTTACGCAGAGGACTGCAAATCCTTCTATCCCGGTTCGATTCCGGGCGTGGCCTCCACTCCATTCGCCCAAAAATCGGCGAAATCGACGCCTAGGTCGGCGTGAAGTTGGTGCTTTGCAAAGCGGTTAGGGCTTTGTTATAGGCCCCAGCTTAGAAGACGGCATATTCCCTGGTAGCTCAGCGGTAGAGCGTTCGACTGTTAATCGAAATGTCGCTGGTTCGATCCCAGCCCGGGGAGCCACTCTTGTGGTTCTTTAAGCCGCATCACTTGCCCCCAATCAGCAACCGATCCGACAGATCCTTGAGTTGCACACCGGACAGGCGCTTGGCCCGAATCGCGGCCAAGAGATGCGTCAGCTTGAACGCGGCGTCGGCGTAGCCGATGCCGTCGGGGCGGATATTGGAAATGCAGTTGCGGTCGGCGTCGGTGGTCTGGGCACCAGGCTGCCAGGTCAGATAGGCGCCCATGCTGTCGGGCGCCGAGAGACCGGGACGCTCGCCGATCAGGACGACGGCACAGGTTGCGCCAAGAGCGGTGGCGATCGCATCGCCGATGGCGACGCGGCCGTGGCGCGCGATGACGACCGGCGCGATGCGCCAGCTTTGCCCACGCAAATCCGGCAACAGCGCCGCGAGCAGCGGCGCGGCATGGCTCTGCACCGCACTGGCCGACAGGCCATCGCTGACGACGAACACCACGTCGTAGGTGCCGGCATGTGACGTGAGCGTCGCTGCCGCGTCGAGCGCCAATTGGCGGCCGAGATCGGGACGCATCAAGTAGGTCTGCTTGTCGCTTGCCGCACTGGCGACATCCAGCACCGGCACACCGAGCGCCCCGATGTCGTCATGAAGACGCGCCACATCCAGCGGCGCATGCACCGCGTCGCGAGCGCGGGCATGCGCCAATTGGAATTCGAGCAGCGGCTGGGTCGCGAGCGACGCGCCGCTGCGCTTGAGACCAATCCGCGCGGCGGTGAGCTTGCGCAGATTCGCCCAGAGCGCGTCGCCTGCCGATTTCGCCGGAGGTTTTGTCATGATTTCGGCAGTAAGGCTTGAAAACGAGACGGCAGTTCGCCGGGCCGAATGCGGTTTGCGAAATCCATCAAGCCCTGTTTCGCCAGCCAGGCCTCAAACTCCGGCGCCGGCTTGCGGCCGTAGAGATCGCGCATCGCCAGCGCGTCGTGAAACGACGTGCTCTGATAGCCGAGCATGACGTCGTCGGCGCCCGGCACGCCCATCACGAAATTAACGCCGGCCGACACCAGCAGCGCCAGCAAGGCGTCGGCGTCGTCCTGATCGGCTTCGGCGTGGTTGGTGTAGCAGACGTCGACGCCCATCGGCAGGCCGAGCAATTTGCCGCAGAAATGATCTTCCAGCCCGGCGCGCGTGATCTGTTTGCCGTCGAACAGATATTCCGGGCCGATGAAGCCAACCACGGTGTTCACCAAGAGCGGCTTGAACGCGCGCGCGACCGCGTAAGCGCGCGCCTCCAGCGTCTGCTGATCGACGCCATGATGCGCGTTGGCGGACAGCGCACTGCCCTGCCCGGTTTCGAAATACATCACGTTGTCACCGACGCTGCCGCGTTTTTTCGACAGCGCGGCGTCGCGCGCCTCGCGCAACAGCGCGAGATCGATGCCGAAGCTCTTGTTGGCGCTTTGCGTGCCCGCGATCGACTGAAACACCAGATCGACCGGCGAACCTTTGCCGATCAGTTCGAGCGTGGTGGTGACATGCGCCAGCACGCATATTTGGGTCGGGATGTCGAGCTTGGCGCGGATGTCGTCGAGCATCGACAGCAGTGTGTGCGTGCGCTCCGGGCTGTCGGTTGCCGGGTTGATGCCGATCACGGCGTCGCCGGAGCCGAGCAGCAGGCCGTCGAGAATGCTGGCGGCGATGCCACGCGCGTCATCGGTCGGATGATTGGGCTGCAGACGCACCGACAGGTTGCCGGGCAGCCCGATGGTGTTGCGGAAGCGCGTCACCACCGAGCATTTCGCCGCCATCACCATCAGGTCCTGCAAGCGGCTGATCTTGCTGACCGCCGCCGCCATTTCCGGCGTGGTGCCGGGCGCCAGGGCCGAGAGTACCGGCATCGTCGCCTCGTCCGATAACAGCCAGTCGCGGAACCCGCCGACGGTGAGATGCGCGACCGGGGCGAAAGCCGCCTTGTCGTGCGTGTCGACGATGAGGCGCGTGACCTCATCGCTTTCGTAAGGCACCACCGCCTCGCTGAGAAACGCCGTGAGCGGCACGTCGGCCAGCGCAAATTGCGCGGCGACGCGCTCCTCGCCGGTGGAGGCGGCAAGGCCCGCCAGTTGGTCCCCGCTGCGCAGCGGCGTCGCCTTGGCGAGCAGCGCTTTCAGATCGGAAAACGTATAAGTTCGGTTCCCGATCGTGGCGCGGTACATGTCGGTCCTATTGGTCGATTCCGTTTCTGGCCAAGACTATAGCGCAAGCCCCGCATGCATGTTTGCAAGTCCAGGCTTGGCGCAATGGCCCCCCTGGGTTAGGACTCCAGCCCGATCTCCCGTGAGGCGCAACAAGCCGTATGACGTCTTCGGACAGCCCGCTGAGCACCGATCTCTACGAACTCAACATGGTCCAGGCCTATCTGGACCGCGGCGAGACCAAGGAGGCGGTGTTCGAATTCTTCGTGCGGCGGCTACCGGCCCGGCGCGGCTTCCTGCTCGCCGCCGGCCTCGACGATGCGCTGTCTTATCTCGAGAAGCTGCAATTCTCCGACGCCGACATCGCCTGGCTCAAGAGCACCGGCCGCTTCCGCCATAACCTGATCGACTATCTCGCCGCGTTCCGTTTCACCGGCGACGTTCATGCAATGCCCGAGGGTAGCGTGTGCTTCCCGAACGAGCCGTTGCTGCGCGTAACCGCGCCGCTGCCAGAAGCGCAACTGGTCGAGTCGCGGCTCATCAACATCCTGAATTTCCAGACGCTGATCGCTTCGAAGGCGGCGCGCATGGTGCTGGCGGCGCCGGGCAAGGTGCTGGCCGATTTCGGCCTGCGCACCGCACACGGCGCGGAAGCCGGCCTCTTTTCGGCGCGCGCGAGCTATATCGCCGGTTTTGCCGGCGCGGCCAATGTGCTGGCCGGCGAGCGCTACGGCATCCCGATCGTCGGCACCATGGCGCATTCATTCGTTCAGGTGCACGACGACGAGACGCAGGCGTTCGAGAATTTCGCGCGCGCTCGCCCCGACGGCGTGATCCTGCTGATCGACACCTACGACACCGAAGCCGGCGCCCGCAAAGTGGTCGAGCTGGCGCCGCGACTGGCGGCCGACGGCATTTCGATCCGCGGCGTGCGCATCGATAGCGGCGACCTGGCCGCGAGCGCATTCAAGGTGCGCGGCATTCTCGACGATGGCGGCCTCGCCAGCGCGATCATTCTGGTGAGCGGCGGCATCGACGAGGATGTGCTGCAAAGCATGGTCGCGGCCGGTGCGCCGATCGACGGCTACGGCATCGGCGTCAGCCTCGCCACCTCGATCGACGCCCCCGCCTTCGACTGCGCCTACAAGCTGCAGGAATATGGCGGACATCCCAAGCGCAAATTGTCCGAAGGCAAACAGACCTGGCCCGGGCGCAAGCAGGTCTGGCGCGCGTATGACGCCGAGGGCCGCATGAGCGGCGACATTCTCTCGACCGAAGACGACAAGCAGCCGGGCGAGCCGCTGATCGTGCCGGTGATGCGCGGCGGCAAACGCGTCGGCGCCGCGCCGACGCTGGACCAAATCCGCGAGCGCTCCGTGCACGATCTGGCGCGGATGCCTCTGCCGCTGGTCCAATTGCAGCCCGGCGCGAGCTATACGGTGGAGGTCGCGGACGCGCTGAGGGAGCTGGCGGCCCAGGCGGATGCGAGCGTGAAGCGATAACGGTCCACGAACGGTGGGGACGAAGCGCTTTAGGCCGCCGTCCCAGCTTTATTCCAGCCGCGCAAACCTTCGCCATACACTTCGTGGCCCGTGTCGGTCACGATCACGGTGTCCTCGAGCTTGATAAAGCCGCGCGTGGAATGCTGCAGCGTGGTTTCCACCGACACCACCATGCCGGACTCCAACGGCATCTCGGCGTATTCGCACGGATAAGGCACCGGCCCGTGGCTGGTCAGCCGCGGCGCTTCATGGCTGACCATGCCCATGCCGTGCGCCAGGAAATCGAGATGGTTGTGGTGCTTCGATTTCTGCACCAGCGGCTCGGCGGCGGCATAAATCTCTTTGCCCATCGCGCTGGCACGCGCCGCCTTGAATGCGGTGCGCTGGATGGTCTCGATCTCGCCCAGCATGTCGACCAACTCCGCATCCGGCTCGCCCTGTATCGCCATGCGGCAAATATCGCCGATATAACCGTGGTAATTGCCGCCGGAGTCGATCGACATGATTTCGCCCTTGCCCCAGACTTGGTCGGAGGGCGCGCGATTGAGGCTGCTGCCGCACGTGATTAGGCAATATTCAAACGTGAGCCCGCGATTGGTTTCCTCGCGGCGCAGCGCTTCGGTGACGTCTTTCTTGGTGGCGCCGGGGCCGTGATTGGCGATCACCGCCTGCATCGAGGCGAGCACGGCTTCCGAAGCAATCTTCAGCTTCGCAAGCTCGTCGGGAGACTTCTTGGCGCGCTGGCGTTCGAGCACATAGAGCGCGTCCACCCAATCAGCGTCCGGGAACGCTGACCGCAGCACGTTCGATGCGTCAAAAGGCAGGAATCCGAATTCGGCGGCGATGCGCTTGGGGTTCATTCCCGCCTTGCGCATGTAGTCGACCGCCTTCTGCATGGCGTCGACCGAACCCGCCGTCGACGTCTGCGTTTCCGGCGTCCACATCGGATTGTTTTCGCGCTGAAACTTTTCCAGGCGGTGGCCGAAATAGGCCGCCTTCTCCGGCGCACCTTTGAGATAGACGAAGACCGGCAGATAGCGCGTGATGCCGGTGGCATCCATGTAGTCGAAGAAATCGGCGCGGTGACCGCCGAGCAGATATTGAACATTGTGCTTCGACGTGGCGATCACGACATCGATGCCGGCCTGATCCATCAAACGGTCGAGCCGCTTGTGATCGAACGGTATCTTCAAGCCACTGGAATGCTGCGCGCTGATGTTCATGATCGGGCTCCCGGCTGTCCGGTGTCGTCGATGCACCGGTAACCAAAGACTAGGACCAGAGTTCCTTGCTCGCAAGCCGGGCACCCTCGGCCAGCGCCTGTAATTTAGCCCACATGATGGACGGGTGGACGCGGCGGTGGAACGGTCCCTGCGCAAACCCGCAATCGGTGCCGGCGATGACATTCTCGCGGCCGACATTTTTCGCCAGGCGAACAATGCGCTCCGATACGAGTTCCGGATGCTCGACCACATTGGTGGCATGGCTGATGACGCCCGGGATCAGCACCTGCCCTGGCGCGAGCTTGGCGTCTTTCCACACTTTCCATTCGTGCTCGTGGCGCGGATTGGCTCCCTCAATGACGTAGGCGCCGACCTTCACCTTCAAAATCAGATCGACGATGTCCTTGAGCGGCACGTCGCTGACGTGCGGACCGGGCCAACTGCCCCAGCAGACGTGATAGCGGATCTTGTCCGTCGGCAGACCTTTGATCGCGGTGTTGATGATCTCGACCTGCTGGCCGAGCCATTTGCGGTAATCGGCAAAGCTCGCGGGCGGCACCATGCGGTCATAGGTGACCGCGTTACGCGCGTCGTCGAGCTGCACGACAAAGCCGGCGTCGATAATCATCTTGTATTCGTTGTGCATGGCGTCGGCGATCGCCGCCATGATGTCGTCTTCGCTCTTGTAGTATTCGTTCTTGCGGTCGGGGATCACGCTCGCGGGCGCGGCCACCGGCAGGAATGCCTCTTCGACCTTGGTGATCTTGAGCGCGGCTTTGAAGTTGTCGATGTCGCGCTGCAGTTCGGCCTGCCCGGTATATTTGATTGGGCCGACGCAGATCGCTTCGACCGTGGTGGCGACGCCGTCATGGGCGTCGAGTTCGGCATAGAATTCCGAGAACTGCGTGCGGTCGGCGCCACGCTTGAAGGGGTTGGCCTTGTCTTCCTTGATCGGCCGGCGCTCGAAGCCGCTTAAGCGCTCCAGCGCATATTGCGACCACGAGATCGCCTTGCCGAATTCGCCATCGCTCACGACGTCAATGCCGGCCTTGGCTTGCTCGGCGACCACCTCGGCGACCGACGACGTCAGACAGGCGGCGTAGGCCTTCTCGTCGTAGGGCTTGCCGCTCTGCTTGGCGCGCAGGAATTCCTGCAAAGCCTGCGGCCGGATCAGGCTGCCGACATGGGTGGTGAGGATACGGGTTTCGCTGCGCTTCATGGGTCACCGCACTTGAATTAGGTGCGCATGGCTATGCTGGTCGCACGAAGAACGCAAATCCAATGCGCGTGGGCGGCGGCCCATGACCCGTCATCCTGAGGTGCGAGCGGAGCGAGCCTCGAAGGATGCACGGCCGCCGTCGCCCTTCGAGGCTCGTCGCTTCGCGCCGAGCGCCTCAGGGTGACGACTACGCCTTCACGACACCAATAAGTTGCTCGAGCTTGGCGGGATCGTTGCGCAACGTCTCGCTGGCGCCGTCGAACACGATGCGGCCGCGGTCCATCACCACCGCGCGCGGCGCGATATCGAGCGCGAGCCGCGTGTTCTGCTCGACCAGGATCATCGCCAGACCGCCGGCCTTGGTGAGGCGCTTCACCGCCGCCGCCAGTTCATCGACGATAACAGGCGCCAAGCCTTCCGACGGTTCGTCCATCAGCAGCACGGTCGGATTGCCGATCAGCGCGCGGCCGATGGCGAGCATCTGTTGTTCGCCACCCGATAGCTGATTGCCGCGGTTAGTGGCGCGCTCGCCGAGCCGCGGAAACAGTTCGAACACGGATTCGATGGTCCACTTGCCCGGCCGTGCGGCGACTTCCAGGTTCTCACGCAAACTGAGCGAGGGGAAAATCTCACGCTCCTGCGGCACGTAAGCGAGCCCTGACGTCACGCGGCGGTAGGTTGCCAGCTTGGAAATGTCCTTGCCGTGCAGCGCCACCCGGCCGCCGTGCAATTGCGTATGCCCCATGATGGTCGCAAGCAGCGTGCTCTTGCCGACGCCGTTGCGGCCGATGATCGACAGCGTCTCGCTGGCGTCGAGCGCCAGTTGTATATCTTCCAGCACCACGGTCTCGCCGTATCCGGCGAAAACTTTGTCGAGTTCGAGCGCGCGCTCAACCAATCCTTCAGCCATTTTGTGCCGCTCCCCGATGGCCGTCCTGACCGAGATAGACCGCGCGCACGCGCTCGTCGTTCATGATGGCGTCCGGCGCGCCTTCGACCAGCACCGCGCCCTGCACGAGGACCGTGATCTGCTTGGCGAAGCGGTACACCACGTCCATATCGTGCTCGATGATCAGCACCGCGATGTCGGGATCGAGACTCGCCACCACGTCGAGGATCAGATGGCTTTCCGACGACGGCACGCCGGCCGCCGGCTCGTCGAGCAGCAGCACGCGCGGCTTTTGCGCCAGCGCAATGGCGATCTCGACCAGTCGCTGCCGCCCATAGGGCAATTCGCGCACCAGCTTGAGCGCGTCATCGACCAGCCGCAGCGACTCCAGATGATTGAGCGCCTCGTCGATCACCGCCGGGTTGGCTCCGGCCGAACGCCAGAGGTTGTTGCAGTGACCGTCGCGCTCCCCGACCGTCATGCACAGATTTTCCAGCACCGTCAGGCCGCGAAACAACTGGTTGATCTGGAACGTGCGCGCCAGTCCGCGCCGCGCGCGGTCGGCCTGGCTGACATTGGTGATGTCTTCGCCGTTGAGCAAAACCTTGCCTGTGGACGGCTTGAGCACGCCGGTGATTAGATTGATCAAAGTGGTCTTGCCCGCGCCGTTCGGCCCGATCAATGCGCGGCGCGCGCCGCGTTCCAGCGTCAGATTGACGTCGCGCGTCACCGGCAGCGCGCCGAACGCCTTGTTGAGCCCCTGCACTTCAAGCGCGGCGGTCACGACCTGAACCTCTTCCAGTATTGTCCGGCGTCTTCGAACAGCCCGAGCACGCCGCGGCGCGCGAACAGCACCGCCAGCACCAGCAGCAGGCCGATGCCGAACTGCCAGAACGTCGGGCTCAGTTTCGACAGATGATCTTCCAGCACCATGTAGACCACCGCGCCGAGGAACGCGCCGTAGAGCCGCCCGGTACCGCCGAGGATCAGCATCACCATGACCTTGGCGGAGTTGTCGAAGTCGAACACCGTCAGCGTCACATAGGCATTGGTCTGGGTGAACAGCGCGCCGGCAATGCCGGCAATACCGGCAGCGATGGAATAGACCGTCACCAGGCGGCGGTGCACCGGCGAGCCGATCGCATGCATGCGCTTCACATTCTCGCGGATGCCGGTAAGCGCCTGCCCGAACGGCGAATAGACGATGCGCCGCACGAAATAGAACACGACCGCCAATACCCCCAGCACGTAAAGATAATTGGTGCGGCCATAGAGATCGTATTCGAACAGCCCGAGCAGCGGCTTGAATTCCAATCCCGGCAAGCCGTCATAGCCGCCGGAAAAATCCGAACGCAGATTGCCGGTCTCCTGCAGCATGATCGCAGTGGCAAGCGTCAGCATCAGCAGCGTCAATCCGCGGTAACGCAGCAGGAACCAGCCGGTGATGAAGCCTGCGAATGCGGACACGAGGCCGGCTGCAACCAGCCCGCTGATCGGCTCGCTCCAACCGAGCCGCGCGGCGGCCAAGCCCACCGTATAGGCGCCTATGCCGAAGAACGCCGCATGGCCGAGCGTGACGATGCCGGCATAGCCGAGGATGAGGTCGAGCGAGAGCGCGAACATCACCATGACCAGGACCTGGCTGCCAAAGGTCATGCGGTCGGGGAACACGAAGAACGCGGCGATCGCGATGAGCCATGGCAGCGCTTCCGGCCACTGGAAATGGTGCCGGCTCAACAGAAAGGCGGCGGCGCGGTCGCGCACGGTCTTGCGGTCGAGGTTTCCGGCGGGAATGTCACTCACGGCCGTAGAACCCCGCCGGCTTGATCAGCAGCACCACAATGGTGATCGCGTAGATGAAGAAGCCGCCCGCTTCCGCAAGCATATATTTGCCGCCGGTATCGACGATGCCGACCACCAACGCCGCTAACAATGTGCCCTTCAGACTACCAAGGCCGCCGATTGCGACCACGATCAGGAACAGCACGAGATAGAGCACCGCAAAACTGGGCGACAGGCCGAACAACTGAATCGCGAGACCGCCGCCGAGCGCGGCCAAGCCGGAACCAACGGCGAAGGTCAGCGTGAACAGCAGGTCGACATTGATGCCGACCGATTCCGCCATGCGGCGGTTGTCGACCGCGGCACGAATTTTCGCGCCGATATTGGTGCGCTCGAACGCGTACCACAGCACCGAAATCAGGACGGCACCCAAGACGACCAGGAAGGCGCGATAACTCGGGAACGTGCGGAAGCCGAGATTGATGTCGCCTTGCAGCCAGAGCGGCAGCGGCACCGATTTTGGAATTGGTCCGTAGAAATAGGTCGCGGTCGCGATCGCCATGAACGCCAAACCGATAGTGAGCAGCACCTGCTCCAGATCGGTGGCTTTATAGAGCCGGCGATAGAGCCCGCGCTCGAACACGACACTGACCGCGCCGACCACGACCGAAGCAATGATCAGTGACGGAATGAACCCGAGGTTCAACGTGCTCGATGTGAGAGATACGACGACATAGCCGCCCGCCATGGCGAAAGCGCCGTGCGCGAGGTTCACGAACCCCATCAGCCCCATTGTCACCGACAGGCCGACGGAGGTGATGAACAGGAACATGGCATAGGCCAAGCCGTCGAACAGAATACTGACGGCTATGATGGCAAAATGCGGCACGAGCCCCACCCCGTTGCGATATGAAAAGAAACGCCGCCGCGTCTATATGCGCGGCGGCGCCGTTTGCTGTCAATTCAAGTCAAGACATTACGAACCGCAACGCCCGATCTTCTGGGCCTTGCACTCATCCTTGACCTGCTTGGTGGTGCCGACGATCTTGACGCCGAGCTTGCCGTCCGGCTTGCGGATCACTTCCATGGCGTGCTCGTCGACGATGATGTCGCGGGTCTCGGGATCGATCATCACGCTGCCGCGCGGGCCATTGGCCTTCCAGCCCTTCATCGAGTCGACAACAGCAGCGCCGTCGGTGACCTTGCCGTTCAGCTTTTTAATGCTGTCGAAGATGGCATGCATGGTGTCCCAGCCGGCGGCCGACATGAAGTCGGGATAGGAGTCCTTTCCGTAAGCCTTGTGCCATTCGATGTTGAAGGCTTTGTTGTCGGCGTTATCGAGATCGACCGCGTAATGGCCCATGACGATGGTGCCGATGGCTGCATCGCCCATGTCCTGCAGTTTGTTATCGGGGATCAAATCGAGCGGCCCGATCAACTTGACGCCGGCTTTGCGCATGCCGAGTTCGCCGTAGGTCTTCATCACGCCGGTCGCGTGCGCGCCGGACGGAATGAATACGTACATGCAATCGGGCTTCGAATCCTTGATCTTCTGGAAGAACGGCGTGAAGTCAGGCACCTGCACCGGGCTGCCGAGCGGGATCGACTCGGTGACCTTGCCGCCAGCCTTTTCGAAGCCGGTCTTGAAGGCCTCGGTGGAGTCTTTGCCCGGCGGGAAGTCGGTGTAAGCGAGCGCCGCCGTCTTGCAGCCGATCTTGTCGAAGGCATAGGCGCCCATCGGGTAAGCCGGGTGCCACATGCTGAACGACAGCCGCGCGATATAGGGCGACAGGTTCGTGATCCAGGCGGTGCCGGCATTGGCGATGATCATCGGCGTCTTGGCCTGCGTCACGACCGGCGCCAGCGCGATGGCCGACGGCGAGAACACGAAGCCGGCGAGGATGTTGACCTTGTCGTTGGTGATCAGTTCGGTCGCCACGGTCTTGGCCTGCGCGCCGGTCGGCGGGCCTTCGTCACGCTTGATGATTTCAACCGTGTGCGGCGCGATATCCTTGGCGTGCAACTTGATGTAGAGGTCGAACGCCTTGTCGACTTGGTGACCGAGGTCGGCATTGGCGCCGCTAAACGGCAGCACCACGCCAATTTTTATATTTTCCGCCTGAGCCGTTCCGCCCATGGCGAGGGCCAGCGCGGCGGCCCCCAGGCTTTTCATCAACTTCATCTCATCCTCCCTGACGTGTTCTGAGTCGTTTGTATTCGATTCTTATCGTTTCGAATTGTTGCGCGTTCGAATTAGTTTGGCATCCTACTAATTCCTGCCCTTGTCGTACGAGACTTTCGCGGTACGGTGGACTAATTCGAAGCCCGCGGTCAATCCGAATTGCCGCGGCGGCGCGCAGCGCGGCGGCACAGTGTACCGGATGGCAGGCACGCCAAACGCCCGCTATTTGTACACGAACGGTTGTGGTTGCCCCCTTGAACGTACGCACGCAGCGTTGACCGGCGATGTCCGGCGATCAGCCTCGAAAATGCCG